>NZ_SSDK01000046.1:0-222620 GCF_004794435.1 Microbacterium sp. K27 | reverse complement strand
GGGGGAGGAGAACCCGGCCGCCCGTCTCACGAGGGGGAACGAGGCCGCCGATCTGGGGAACGGCGGCCTCCCGCCCCGTCACACATGCATGACCGGAGAGCGCAGAGCTGCGCGTCGCGCGCGGCGCCGTCTCAGACGAGCAGCCGGGGTCCTGACCACACGCGCGCGACGCGCAGTTCCGCATCCAGGAGCACGGCATCGCCGAGCATCCCGTTGCGCAGACCGCCGAGAGCGGAATCGCGGCCGATCGCCCGTGCCGGCGTCTCCGTGAGCGCGCGGACGGCCTCGGGCAGCGACACGCCTGCCTGCACGGCCCGCCGCAGGGCCACGTCCTGCGTCAGCGTCGATCCGGCGATCGATCCGGTGTCGTCAGCCCTCGCCACGCCGTCGCGCACCGTGACGCTCACCGCGCCGAGGTCGTAGTGGCCGTCGGCACTCCCGGCGGCCGCCATCGCATCGGTGATCAGCGCGACCCGCCGGGGGGCGGAGTCGAAGACGAGCTTGACGACGTGCGGGTCCAGATGCACGTTGTCGGCGATGGCCTCGAGCACCACACGATGATCGGCCGCCGCCGCGAGAACCGGCCCCGGAGCGCGGTGATGGATCCCCGGCATGGCGTTGAACGCGTGGGTGAGGATGGAGGCTCCCGCCTCGAACGCGGCGATCGCCATGGCGGCATCCGCATCGGTGTGGCCGACGGCGGCCGCGGAACCCGCTGCCACGATCTGTCGGATCGCGTCGATCCCGCCGGGGAGCTCCGGCGCGATGGTGACCTGACGGACGGTGCCGCGGCCGGCATCCAAGAGGCGGGAGACATCCGCGGCCGCCGGATGGCGGAGAAGCGAGGGTTCGTGGGCTCCGTGATGCCCGGGGTCGAGGAAGGGCCCCTCGAGGTGCGATCCCAGGATGTCGGTATCCGTCTCGGTCAGATCCGCGATGAGCGCGACACTGCGGGCGAGGGAGTCCAGCGACGCGGTCACGAGCGAGATGACCGCGCGGGTGGTGCCGTGCGCGCGGTGCAGGTCTCGTCCGGTGCGGATCGCCTCCATGCCGTCGTCGAACGCGGCACCGGCGCCTCCGTGCCCGTGGATGTCGATGAAGCCGGGAGTGAGCAGGGCGCCCGCGCCGGCGACGGCGGTCGCGTCGACGATCTCGTCCGCCGGCGTCCACTCCGATCCCGTCCCGCGGTCCGTCACGACACCGTCCTCGACCCGGATCCAGCCGTCCTCGACGATGTCGCCGCGATCGATGATCCGCGCGGAGTGGATGACCAGCGAACCGGTCGAAGAGGAGTGGGTGCTCAACGTGCGCTCCAGGGGATCTCGTCTGCGGGGTGGAAATCGACCCCTTCAGCCTTCCACAGCGGCGCCAACGACCCGACCCGCAGGCGGAACGACTCCCACGTGCGCTCCGGTGCCTCTCGTGGCGACCAGGCGACCTCGGCCTGCGCAGCGGCGCGCGGGAAGACCAGCTGCTCGACCTCGTCGATCGTGCGGGTGGTCTCCGACCAGAGAGGGGCCTCCACACCGAGGATCGCGGCCTCGGGGACGTCGAGCACCGCGGTGGGCTCCCACTCGTAGGCGGAGCGGACGTCGATGATCGCCGCCCAGGTGAGTCCGAGGGGGAAGTCCTCCGTGTACTTCATGTCGAGGTAGGTGACGTCAGCCGCCGACATGAGGAGAGCACCGCCCCGCTCGACGAAATGGGCGGCCTCCTCGGCGTGAGTGCCTTCGGGCGTGGTCTTCCCCCAGTACTGCCCGACGGTGCCCTCGGCGATGTTCGCCGCGGAGCCCATCTCGTGCCAGGCCATCGGGATCTTCCCCTCTTCCACGACGATCGAGGTCGCGCGCGCGGCGAACAGATCGAAGTCGGCCTGGGGAGTGCCGAGCGACTCGTCGCCGCCGATGTGGATGTACGGCCCCGGCGTCATCTCGGCCAACTCGCGGACGACGTCGCGCACGAACTCGTACGTGCGCTCCTCGTGGATGCGGACGCTGGAATGGCCGACACCCCAGCCGAGGTAGGTCTCGCCGGCGACGGGCAACGGCTGGCCCAGACGCGCGGAATCCGCGATGAGGTTGTCGTTCAGCACCGGCGCCTCGACGAGCTCGGGGTAGGCCACGCCGATCGCGTGGGTGTGCCCGGGCAGGTCGATCTCGGGGATCACGATCATGTGGCGCGAGGCGGCGTACGCCACGAGCTCGCGGTAGTCGTCTTTCGAGTAGAAGCCGCCGGGGTCGCCGTTCGCCGACGTGCCGGAGGCGCGCTCGGTGAGCAGCGGCCAGGAGTCGATGTGCACGCGCCACCCCTGGTCGTCGCTCAGGTGCAGGTGCAGGTGGTTGAACTTGAGCGCACTCGTGCTGTCGATGAACCTCTTCACATCGTCGACGCCGAAGAAGTGCCGGGCGACGTCGAGCATGACGCCCCGTCGCGGGAAGCGCGGGGAGTCCGCGACGTCGGCGCGGAGCAGCGCCCAACCGGAGTCGTCCTGGCGCAGCAGCTGCAGCAGTGTCTGCACGCCGTAGAAGAGCCCTGCTTCGTCGGCCCCGACGACGATGGCCTGATCGCCGATCTCGAGTGTGTAGCCTTCCGGCGCCGAGGATTCCGGGTCGACGATCAACTCGATGTCGGCGGGGGCCTCGTCGACGACGGAGAGCCGGATGCCACTGCGGCGCTCGACCGCGTCGATCAGCTGGGCGGCTGCGGGGGAGGAACCGCGCACGCGCGTCTTCGCGGTTATCGGCATCCGTCCCTCTCGTGCGACGGCGGACACGGGCACGGGAACGAGCGGAAGAGGATGAGGAAGGACCATGAACAAAACCTACCCGTCGGTGCCGCTCAGCGGAATGGCAGAACTCGAATCGATTCTGCGACCGCCATCAGACGGCAGCGTGCGCGGCGGCTCGCATCGGCTATGCTCGTAACCGTCGCGACTGGCGTCTGGGTGGACTACCACCGGGGAGCGACTGACCACGGAATTCGACCGCGCGCCTGGGCCGATAGGAACACCCCTTTCGAATCCGTTGTCAAAGGAGCACGTCATCATGACCGACCGTTACTTCAACGCCCCGCTTTCCGAGGTCGACCCCGAGATCGCTCAGGTCCTGGATCGCGAGCTGAAGCGCCAGCAGACCTTCCTCGAGATGATCGCGTCGGAGAACTTCGTGCCCGTCTCGGTGCTGCAGTCGCAGGGCTCCGTGCTCACGAACAAATACGCAGAGGGCTACCCCGGACGCCGCTACTACGGTGGCTGCGAAGAGGTCGACGTCGCGGAGTCCCTCGCGATCGAGCGGGCCAAGAGCCTGTTCGGTGCGGAGTTCGCGAACGTGCAGCCGCACTCCGGCGCCTCCGCGAACGCGGCGGTCCTGCACGCGATCGCCCGTCCCGGCGACACCCTGCTCGGTCTGTCCCTCGACCAGGGCGGCCACCTCACGCACGGCATGAAGATCAACTTCTCCGGCCGTCTGTACGACATCGTCGCCTACGGTGTCGACCCCGAGACCTCGACGATCGACATGGCGGAGGTGCGTCGCCTCGCGATCGAGCACAAGCCGAAGGTCATCATCGCCGGCTGGTCGGCCTACCCGCGCACGATGGACTTCGCCGCGTTCCGTGAGATCGCCGACGAGGTCGGCGCGCTGCTCTGGGTCGACATGGCGCACTTCGCCGGTCTGGTCGCCGCAGGTCTGCACCCGAACCCGGTGCCCCACGCACACGTCGTCTCCTCGACCGTGCACAAGACGATCGGCGGCCCGCGCTCGGGCTTCATCCTCACCAACGACGCCGAGCTCGCCAAGAAGATCAACACCGCGGTGTTCCCCGGGCAGCAGGGCGGACCGCTCATGCACGTGATCGCGGCCAAGGCCACGGCGTTCAAGCTCGCCGGCACCCCCGAGTTCAAGGAGCGCCAGGAGCGTGTGCTGCGCGGGGCGAAGCTCATCGCCGAGCGCCTGTCGCAGCAGGACGTGAAGGACGCCGGCATCTCCGTGCGCTCGGGCGGCACCGACGTGCACCTGGTTCTGGTCGACCTGCGCGACGCCGAGATCGACGGCAAGCAGTCCGAGGATCTCCTGCACGACATCCACATCACCGTGAACCGCAACGCCGTCCCGAACGACCCGCGTCCGCCCATGGTGACCTCGGGCCTGCGCATCGGCACGCCCGCGCTCGCGACCCGCGGCTTCGGCGATGCCGAGTTCACCGAGGTGGCCGACATCATCGCCCTCGCGCTGCTCCCGGGGGCCGACGTCGAGGCCCTGCGCGCCCGCGTCGACGCCCTGGCCGCCGCGTTCCCGCTCTACCCGGACCTGCAGCAGTAATTCCGCAGCACCTCCCTCTCGCGAGTGCACGGGGTACTGCCGAGCGCACGGCTTGTCGACGTGAACAAGCCGTGCGCTCGACGGGAGGCCATGCACTCGGCGGTGACGACGTAAGGAAGACACCATGACCGCGAAGATCCTCGACGGGAAGGCGGCTTCGGCCGCGATCCGGGCCGAGCTCACCGAGCGCGTCGCCGCGCTGAAGAGCAAGGGGGTGACGCCCGGGATCGCCACCGTGCTCGTGGGCGCCGACCCGGCGTCGCAGCTGTACGTGGGTATGAAGCATCGGCAGTCCGAGGCGATCGGGATGAACTCGATCCAGCGCGAGCTGCCGGCGGATGCGACCCAGGCCGACGTCGAAGCACTGATCGACGACCTCAACGCCGACCCGGCCTGCCACGGTTACATCGTGCAGCTGCCGCTGCCGAAGCACCTGGACACCGACGCGATCCTCGAGCGGATCGACCCGGCCAAGGATGCCGACGGCCTGCACCCGACCAACCTCGGGCGCCTGGTGCTGAACGTCAACGGCCCGATCCACACGCCGCTGCCGTGCACGCCGCGCGGGGTCATCGAGCTGCTGCTGCGCAACGACTACGACCTCAACGGCAAGCATGTCGTGGTGGTCGGGCGCGGCGTCACGATCGGACGCTCGATCGGACTGCTGCTCACCCGGCGCGACCTGAACGCCACGGTCACCCTCACGCACACCGGCACCGTCGACATGCCGCGCTACCTGCGTGAGGCCGACGTGATCGTCGCCGCGGCCGGCGTGAAGCACCTGATCCGCGCGGAGGACGTGAAGCCCGGCGCGGCCGTTCTCGACGTCGGTGTGACGCGCGAGACCGACGAGGAGACGGGGAAGAGCCTCGTGTTCGGCGACGTTGCCCCCGATGTCGCCGACGTGGCGGGCTACATCTCCCCGAACCCGGGAGGTGTCGGCCCGATGACGGTCGCGCTGCTCATGACCAACGTCGTGGAAGCGGCCGAACGGTCGCTCTGACGACGACCCTTCGCGCAGAAAGGCGCCCGCCCGGTGACGGGAGGGCGCCTTTCCTCGCTCCGGGCGCGTACCGCCCGGATCAGCCCAGTTCGTCGAGCATCCGTCGCTGCTCGGGCGTCAGCCCGTCGCGGAGCTCGTCACGGGCGGCGCGGGTCTCCGGCGACTCCGACGGCGCGGCGGGCGCGGAGGATGGGGCCTTCGCGCCTCCCTGCACGCGTGCCTGCACCGAATCGTAGATCTCGCCCGCCTTCGCCCGCAGCCGATCGTCGATCTGGTCGTAGATCATCCAGCCGAACAGCAGTGCGAGCGGCGGCAGCACGAATGCCCAGAAGCCGGAGGCACGCACCCCGCTCAGCCACACCGTGAGCACCCAGATGATGAGCTCGACGAGATACACCAGGACGTACTGCACGACCTTCTCGCCGGTCCTGGTGCGCTCGGCGGCCGACTTCGCGGCCGACGTGCGGAAGGCCCCGGCGAGCAGCGGCTTCACGAACAGGGCGGCGAGGGTCAGGATGACGGACGCCCACAGCGCGTTCAGACCGACCGACACACCGGGCAGCAGCAGGCCGATCAGCAGCAGCACGGCGACGTCGAACACGTAGAGCGCGGCGAACCGGACGATTCCGTTCTTCATGCGCCCAGAATCCCACACATCCAGGGCGGGTCACCCCTGAGCGTGCCCGGTCACCCCTGACTGTGCAGTGTGCTCTCGATCCCGCTGATGCGGGCCTGCTCGTCGAAGCGGAACGTCGCGATTCCCGTGGCATCCGACACCGTCGCCCCGGAGAACGCCTCATCGGTCCAGGAGAGCGTCCAGCCCGCGAGGCGGGCGAGGTCCCAGACCGCCGTGCGTGCATCGGGCAGGACGGCGGCGGAGAGCACGCGGGGGAGCGCGATGACCGCATCGGCCACCGTGAGCGGCGCGAGCGGAGCGTCGAGCAGGAAGACCGCCCGTGTTCCGTTGCCGACCGGGGCGGAATAGTAGGGGGAGCGCCCGGTGAGCTCCACCGCGACGCCGCCGACCGTGTGGGCCGCCTGGGCGATCCATTCGTCGTCGCCGGAGACCTCGGCGGGGAACGCGACCTCGGCGGTGGTGAGTTCGGCGATGCCGTGCTCATTGCCGTATGCGTGCAGCTGAGCGGCGACTCCCTGCGGGTCGCCGCTCGGGTGTGCCCAGGCCCACAGCAGCGACCGGGGTCCCGGTGCGATCGTCGCGATCAGGTGCGCGCGGGCCACGAGCTGGCGGGACGGATCGGCGTCGGCCGTGAAGGTCAGCGTGCCGGCAGCCAGGTCCGCGTCCCAGCGGTGCTCGCCGAGGGCATCGGCGGCGGCGGAGAGAGCATCCTGACGGAGTGCGACGAAGAGGGCGGCACGATCGGCGAGGGGCTGGAGCGCGGCGAAGGTCATGCCGACAGTCTCGCGGTCGATGCTATGAATCCGCTAGTTCACGCGGAGATCGTCGCGGCTTCCGGGCGTCCCATCCGCCAGACGCTCGGCACCATCAGGGTGGCCAGCGCGATCACCGCGTACACGGCACCCGAGGCGATGAGCACGGTCGCGGGGTCGGCATGCGTGATCAGCCAGCCGTACACGAGCGTGCCGATCGGCATCACGACGAAGCTGCCGAGCATGTCGTAGCTCGACACCCGCGAGAGCTTCTCGCCGGGGATGTTCTCCATCATCGCGAGGTTCCACCCCGTGCTGAAGACCTCGGCCCCCGCCCCCGCGATGAACGCGGCCATGGCGAGCAGGACCACCGCGGGATGCACGCCCAGGATCGTCACGGGGATCGCGAAGGCGGCCATGCCGATCATGCCGTAGCGCAGCGGCCGTCGCAGCGGGAACCACATCAGCAGCAGCGTCATCAGCAGCACGCCGGCGCCCTCGGCGCTCACGACCCAGCCCCATCCGGTGATGCCGAGCAGATCGTTGTTCTTCGCGATGTACGGGCCCACGACACCCCAGGCGCCGACGTGGATGGCGTTCATGACCATGAAGGCCAGCACGATCGTCCACAGCCATGAGCGACTCCAGAACTCCCGCCATCCGATGCGGAGGTCGTGGAACATCGTGGTGCCGCCCGCGTGCGACGGGGGAGGGAGCTTCACCAGGGCCAGCACCGGGATCGCGATCACCCATCCGGTCGCCTGCACGACCATCGCCCAGGCCGGGCCCGCGGTCGCCACCAGGACGCCCGCGATGATCGGGCCGCCGATGGTCACGGCTGAGCGCACGAAGGACAGCATCGCGTTCGCCTGCTGCAGATGCTCGGGAGTCGTGAGCTGCGGGATGATGCCCTGCATCGCCGGCAGCACGAACGCCGTCGAAGCGCCGTTGACGATCGAGAGCATCACGAGGAGCGGGATCGTGGCGTTGCCGGTGAACAGGAGCGCGGCGATCGTGCCGATCGACAGGATGTCGACCACATAGCAGGCCTGGATGATCAGCGCCCGGGGGAGTCGGTCGGCGATCACGCCGCCGAACAGCACGAACACGATGTTGCTCACCGTGAAGGCGGCGAGCACGAAGGACAGCGATCGCGCGTCGTTGTCGATCTCCAGGACCGCGAAGGCGAGGGCGATCGAGGACATCGACCCGGCGATCATCGTGATCGCCCGGGCGAGGAAGAACCAGCGGAAGTTGCGGTCCTGCATCGCGGCGAGCCCGCGGCTCACCTCACGACCTCGCTCCTGTGCACCCGGCTATCCTGCCACGGGCGGGAGTCGTTCGAATCGCGCAGACGGTTGCATCCAGATCCTGGACACAGCCACGTGCGCGATTCGAAAGGTCAGTAGCTGGCGCGGGAGGAGTCGTCGGTGGCGATGAAGCGCGCGGCCAGAGCCTCGGACGCCCGTGCGAGCAGAGCGACATCCGCCCCGACGGCCACGAAGTCGGCACCGGCGGCGAAGTAGGCGTCGGCGGTTGCAGGGTCGAACGCGTTGACGCCGACGGCTTTACCTGCCGCCTTGACCGCGGCGAAGACCTTCTCGACGGCAGCCGTGACCTCGGGGTGGGTCTGCTGGCCGAGCAGGCCCATCGACGCGGACAGATCGGAAGGGCCGACGAAAACCGCGTCGACGCCGTCGACCGCGGCGATGTCGGCTGCGGCCTCGACGCCCGCCGCCGTCTCGATCTGCACCGTGAGCGAGATGTGCTGCGCCGATTCCTGCAGGTAGCGATCGACACGGTTCCAGCGCGCGCTGCGGGCGAGGGCGCTGCCCACTCCGCGCATGCCCTCGGGCGGGTAGCGGGTGGCCGCGACGGCGGCGCGGGCCTCGTCTGCGGAGGAGACCATCGGCACGATCAGGTTCTGCGCTCCGAGGTCGAGGATCTGCTTGATCGCGACGGTGTCGTTCGACGGCACCCGCACGAGCGGGGCGACCGGGTACGCGGCGACAGCCTGGAGCTGCACGAGCACGGACTCGAGCGTGTTCGCCGAGTGCTCCATGTCGATCAGGAGCCAGTCGAGTCCCGACCCCGCGGCGACCTCGGCGAGCAGCGGGCTGCCGGAGCAGACCCACATGCCGACGAAGGGGCGATCGGAGTCCGCGATCTGCTCGCGGAACGAAGGGGCTAGACGAAGCGGCATGCAATTGTTCCCATCGGTCCGTAATCGCACAGCACCTCGTCGCCACGCGACACCCACATCGGGCGTGTGAACGATCCTGCCAGGATGATCTCTCCGGCCTCGAGACGCGCGCCGTGCTGATGGAACTTGTTCGCGAGCCAGGCGACCCCGGTGGCCGGGTGACCGAGCACCCCGGCGGCGACACCGGTCTCCTCGATCTCACCGTTGCGGGAGAGGACACCGGGAACCCAGCGCAGGTCGATCTCATCGGGGCGCTTGCGCACGGTGCCGAGCACCATCGCGCCGTACGCCGCGTTGTCGCTGATCGTGTCGACGATCGTGCGGCCCTCGAGCTCGATGTGCGAGTTCAGCACCTCGAGCGCGGGGACGGCGTAGTCGATCGCCGCGAGAGCGTCGTCGAGGGTGCAGTCGGGGCCCTCGAGCGGGGTCTTCAGCACGAAGGCGAGCTCGACCTCGATGCGCACGTTCGAGAAGTGGTCGACCGGGATATCGGCTCCCGAGTCGTAGACCGTGTCGTCGAACATCACCCCGTAGTCCGGCTCGGTGATGCCCGTGGCCTGCTGCATCGCCTTCGAGGTCAATCCGATCTTGCGACCGACGAGTCGACGGCCCGCGGCGATCTGCGAGTCGCGCCAGACCCCCTGGATCGCGTAGGAGTCCTCGACCGTGGCCTCCGGGTACCGAGCCGTGATGCGCGGGATCACGGAGTGCGTGCGGTCGGCCTCCGCGAGTTCCGCCGCGATCTGCGTGATCGTCTCTGCTGACAGCATCCGTGCCCCCTTAGAGCTGGTGGCCCAGCTTGTACTCGCCCTGCTTGTACTCGGGCATGTCCTTATCGTCGTCCGCACGCGTGTACGAGAAACCATCGGCGCCGATCGTGACCGCCATCTCGGAGTCGTCGGTACGGGCCACGACCGGCTGCGGGTTGCCGTCGAGGTCGAGGACCAGCGAGGCATCCGTGTACCAGGACGGGACGACGGGGTTGCCCCACCAGTCGCGACGCTGGTTGTCATGGACGTCCCACGTGATGACCGGGTTGTCGGGGTCGCCCGTGTAGTAGTCCTGCGTGTACACCTCGACGCGGTGGCCGTCGGGGTCGCGCAGGTAGAGGTAGAAGGCGTTCGAGACGCCGTGACGCCCGGGGCCGCGCTCGATCGAGTCGGAGCGGCGGAGCGCGCCGAGCTTGTCGCAGATCGCGAGGATGTTGTGCTTCTCGTGGGTCGCGAAGCACACGTGATGCATCCGGGGGCCGTCGCCGCCGGTCATGGCCGTGTCGTGCACCGTGGGCTTGCGGCGCATCCAGGCGGCGTAGACCGTGCCCTCGTCGTCCTGGATGTCCTCCGTGACGCGGAATCCGAGATCCTGCATGAACCCCACGGCGCGCGGCACATCGGGGGTGACCTGGTTGAAGTGGTCCAGCCGCACCAGCTCGCCGGGGATGTGCAGGTCGTAGCGCCATGACATCCGCTCGACGTGCTCGGTCGCGTAGAAGAACTCGTAGGGGAAGCCGAGCGGGTCGACCACGCGCACCGAGTCTCCGATGCCCTTGACGAAGCCGTTCTCATCGCGTCGCACATCGCAGCCCAGCTCGGTGTAGAACTCCACCGCGCGGTCGAGGTCTTCGGGAGTGCGGACCCGGTACGAGAAGGCGGCCACGGCGGCGATCGGGCCCTTGCGCAGCACCAGGTTGTGGTGGATGAACTCCTCCGTCGACCGCAGGTAGATCGCCTCGTCGTCCTCCGCGGTCACGTACAGGCCCAGGATGTCGACGTAGAACTGCCGCGAGGCCGCGAGGTCGGTGACCACGAGCTCCATGTACGCGCAGCGGAGGATGTCCGGCGGCGAGCTCTGCGGCGTCGCGATGGGGTTCTCGGAGCGGATCGGCGCCTCCTGGGAGACGTAGAAGCCGGAGGAGGTCAGGGTCATGTCGTCGCGGTGTGTCATGTCAGCGTCCTTGCGTGAGGTTCCGGTCGCACTCTCTGTCGCATCCGCGTCGGTGGGGCGGCGGAGAGTGCGACCGGAACGAGACAGTGGGTCAGTTCTTGCCGAAGGTCGGGTTGTGGGCGGGCCCGAGCGTGATGTGCACGCTCTGCTGGTCGGTGTAGAAGTCGATCGAGCGGTAGCCGCCCTCATGACCGAGACCCGAGGCCTTCACGCCGCCGAACGGGGTGCGGAGGTCGCGCACGTTGTTGCTGTTCAGCCACACCATGCCGGCCTCGACCGACTGCGCGAAGTTGTGCGCCCGCTTGAGGTCGTTGGTCCAGATGTAGGCGGCGAGTCCGTACTTGGTGTTGTTCGCGAGCGACAGCGCCTCCTCGTCGGAGTCGAACGGCGTGATCGCGACGACGGGTCCGAAGATCTCCTCCTGGAAGATCCGGGCGTCGGGGGAGACGTCGGCGAACACGGTCGGCGCGACGAAGTTGCCCTCCTCGAAACCCTCGGGACGACCGCCGCCGGCGACGAGGCGGCCCTCGGTCTTGCCGATCTCGACGTAGCTCATGACCTTCTCGTAGTGCTCGGGGTGAACGAGGGCACCGACCTCCGTGGCGGGGTCGTGCGGGTAGCCGACCTTGACGCGCTTCGCCTGAGCGGCGTAGCGCTCGACGAACTCCTCGTAGATCGAGCGCTCGACGAGGATGCGGGATCCAGCCGTGCAGCGCTCGCCGTTGAGGGAGAAGACGCCGAAGATCGTGGCGTCCACGGCGGCCTCGAGGTCGGCGTCGGCGAAGACCACGGCGGGCGACTTGCCACCGAGCTCCATCGACAGCCCCTTGAGGAACGGCGCGGCGTTGCCGAAGATGAGCTGTCCGGTCGAGCTCTCACCCGTGAAGGAGATGAGCGGCACGTCGGGGTGCTTCACGAGCGCGTCGCCCGCGTCCTCGCCGAGGCCGTTCACGAGGTTGAAGACGCCCTTCGGCAGCCCCGCCTCCTCGAAGATGCCTGCCCAGAGGGACGCGGAGAGCGGCGTGAACTCGGCAGGCTTCAGCACGACCGTGTTGCCGGTCGCGAGCGCGGGACCGAGCTTCCACGACTCGAGCATGAAGGGCGTGTTCCACGGTGTGATGAGCCCGGCGACGCCGATCGGCTTGCGGTTGACGTAGTTCATCTGGCGCCCTGGCACCTTGAAGGCGTCGTCGGACTGCGCGACGATCAGGTCGGCGAAGAAGCGGAAGTTCTCGGCGGCGCGACGGGCCTGACCCAGTGCCTGCGTGATCGGGAGGCCCGAGTCGTACGACTCGAGCGCGGCCAGACGCGCATCGCGCGACTCGACGATGTCGGCGATCTTGTGCAGCACCCGCGACCGCTCGCGGGGGAGCATGCGCGGCCAGGGGCCCTCATCGAACGCGCGCTTCGCGGCGGCGACGGCGAGCTCGATGTCGGCCTTCTTGCCCGCTGCGGCCGTCGTGTACGCCTGGTTGGTGACCGGGTCGAGCACGTCGAACGTGTCTCCATCGACGGAGTCGACGAATGCGCCGTCGATGTAGTGCTGGATGTGGTCGGGGAGGTCGGCGGGGATGCGCGAATCGGTCATGAGAATTCTCCGGTCGTCTGGGCAGAAGTCGTCTGGTCGGAAGTCGTCTGGGTGGAACGGGCGTGCAGCGCGTCGAGGAACGCGTCCATGGTGCGCCAGCGGTGGTTGCGGGCGGCGAGTTCGATCTCGAGAGGGTCGGCACCCGCGCGGATGAGATCGAGGATCTCGGTGTGCTCCTCGACCGAGTGCTGGGCGCGTCCGGGGATCGATGCGAACGTCGTGTCGCGGATGCCGGAGAGCCGCGACCAGCCGCGGTGCACGAGATCGAGCAGATGCGGGTTGGGGCACGGCTCGAACAGCACCGAATGGAACTGGCGGTTGAGCTCGGTGAAGGCGTGGGCGTCGAGTTGGTCGAGCATCTGCGCCATCCGCTCGTTGATGCGGGTGGCCTCATCGAGGGCGGCGTCGTCGAGATGGGGAGCGGAGAGCGCGGTGGCGCAGCCTTCGACGAGGCCGAGCGTCTGCATGGTGTGGGCGTATTCGCTCTCGTCGACGAGGGTCACGCGTGCGCCGACGTTGCGCTCGAACGTCACGAGTCCTTCGGCTTCGAGGCGGCGGATGGCTTCGCGCACCGGGACGACGCTCATCTGGAGGTCGTCCGCGATGGATCCCAGCACCAGACGATATCCAGGGCTAAACATATGACCCGTGATGCGGGAGCGGAGCCACTCGTAAGCCACCTCGGACTTGCTGGCCGCCGTCGTGGTCATCGTGCGCTCCGATCGCCGGCGCTCCGGTCCGAGATGGCCTCCTCGTAGCGGGCTCGCCACTCGGCGTTCAGAGGGAACAGCCCGTCGACGGGGTGGCCGGCGGCCACCTGCTCGGCGATCCAGGCGTCTTCGATCTCCTGCGCGACGGCGCTCGCCGCGACCTCGGCAGCCAGCGCCGGGGGGATGACGATCACGCCGTCGCTGTCGCCGACGATGATGTCGCCCGGCTGCACGGTCGCGCCGCCGCAGGAGATCGTGACGTCCACGTCCCATGGCACGTGCTTGCGGCCGAGCACGGACGGATGCGCGCCCTGCGAGAACACGGGGAGACCGATCTCGGCCACGGCGTCGAAGTCGCGGACGCCCCCGTCGGTGACGACCCCGGCCGCTCCGCGGACCTTCGCGCGCAGGGCGAGGATGTCGCCGAGGGTGCCGGTCGTGGCATCCTCTCGGGCTTCGATCACGATGATCTCGCCCTCTTCCACGGCGTCGAACGCGCGCTTCTGGGCGTTGTAGCCGCCGCCGTGGGAGGCGAAGAGGTCTTCGCGGAACGGCACGAAGCGCAGCGTCTTCGCGGTGCCGACGATCTTGCTGCCGGGGATGTTCACGGACACGCCGTCGATGAAGCAGGAGTGGTGTCCACGCTTGCGGAGCTGCGCCGACAGACCGGCCGTCGGCGCCTCGAGGAGCTGGGCGCGCAGCTCGGGGGAGAGCCCGTGCGTCTTCTCGAGGGGCGGCAGGCCTGCCTCCTCGCGAGAGCCCCACGCTTCTGTACGCTGCAGGTCGTCGACGGCGGGGAGCGATCCGAGGTCGCCGTCGAAGGGCATCTCGCCCTGCGTGACGGTGGTGATGAGACGGCCCGAGGTCGGAGCGCCGGGGGCCTCCGGGGCATCCACCTCGACCTCGACGACGTCGCCAGGGACGATGACCGAAGAACCGGCGGGAGTGCCGGTGAGGATCACATCGCCGGGCTCGAGCGTGAAGTGCTGGGACAGGTCGGCCACGAGCTGCGCGAGCGGGAAGATGAGGCCGGCGGTGGTGTCCTCCTGACGGAGCTCTCCGTTCACCCAGGCGCGCACCCGGAGGGCGGCGGGGTCGACCGTGCGGGCGTCGATGAGGTCGGGGCCGAGCGGCGTGTATCCGTCGCCGCCCTTGGAGCGGACGTTCGAGCCCTTGTCGTTCGCGCGCAGGTCGTACAGGCCGAGATCGTTCGAGGCGGTGACCCAGCCGACGTGGTCCCAGGCGTCGTCGAGCGAGACCCGGCGGGCGGGAGTGCCGATCACGAGAGCGATCTCGCCCTCGAAGGCGAGCAGCTCGGTGCCGGCAGGGCGCTCGACGGTGCCACCGGAGACGCCGACCGAGCTGGCCGGCTTGAAGAAGTAGGAAGGGGAGGCAGGGCGCCTGCCGCGCTGGTCGGCGCGCGAGGCATAGCTCAGGTGGATCGCGATGATCTTGCCGGGGCGGGTGATGGGGGCCGTCACGGGGCGCCTCCTTGCGCTCGTCTGCGATGTCGTGCGTGACGCCTTGTGCGTCGTATTCGAAATCATATATCATCGGTTCACCCCTCGGCAAGCACTTCGGATCCGCTCCGCTGCACGCCGTGACAATGCGGTCACAACCAAAGGAGACACCCCATGAGTGGGCAGTCACAGGCTGGGTTCACGCCCACCGGAACCATCGCGACAGCGGCCGATCGGCGCCGTGTCGTGTTCGCCACCGTCGTCGGCACCACGGTCGAGTGGTACGACTTCTTCATCTATGCCACGGCCGTCGGGCTCGTGTTCGGTCAGCTCTTCTTCGCCCCGCTCGGCGAGAACAGCGCCCTGATCGGCTTCGCCACGGTCGGTGTCAGCTTCCTGTTCCGTCCCCTCGGCGCCTTCCTCGCCGGCCACTACGGCGACAAGCTCGGGCGCAAGGCCGTGCTGATGTGGACGCTGATCCTGATGGGTGCGGCCACCGCCCTCATCGGCATCCTGCCCACCTACGAGACCATCGGACTGATGGCGCCGATCCTGCTGGTGCTGCTGCGCATCGTGCAGGGCATCTCGGCAGGCGGTGAGTGGGGCGGTGCCGTGCTGATGGCCGTCGAGCATGCGCCCCGCAAGAAGCGCGGCATCTTCGGCGCGTCCCCGCAGATCGGCGTGCCTCTGGGCCTCCTGCTCGCCTCCGGTGTGATGGCGCTCATGACGGTGATCGCCCCCGGCGACCAGTTCCTCGCGTGGGGCTGGCGTGTGCCGTTCCTGCTCAGCGTGGTGCTGATCCTCGTCGGGTACTACGTGCGCCGCAAGGTCGAGGAGAGCCCGGTCTTCACCGAGCTCGCCGCGCGCAAGGAGAAGGCGCGGATGCCGATCGCGCAGCTGTTCCGCAAGCACCTGCTGCTCGTGATCATCGCCGCGTTCGTGTTCGCCGGCAACAACGCCGTGGGCTACATGACCACGGGCGGATACATCCAGGGGTACGCCACGGACCCCGCCGGCCCCATCGGCCTCGAGCGCGGCCCCGTGCTCTGGGCGGTCGCCGGATCCGCGGTCACCTGGCTGCTCACCACGCTCCTCGCGGGGTGGTTGTCCGACCGCATCGGCCGCCGCACGACGTACATCGTCGGCTGGGCGCTGCAGCTGGTCGGTGTGTTCACGCTGTTCCCGCTGGTCAACACCGGCGAGATCGGCCTGCTGTTCGCCGGGTTGGCGATCCTCACGATCGGCCTCGGATTCACCTACGGTCCGCAGGCGGCGCTGTACGCCGAGCTGTTCCCCGCGAGCATCCGGTTCTCCGGTGTCTCGATCTCGTACGCGATCGGCGCCATCGCCGGCGGTGCGTTCGCCCCGACGATCGCGACGGCCATCGTGAAGGCGACCGGCTCGACGGGGGCCGTCACCTGGTATCTGGCCGGAATGACCGTACTGGGTCTCGTCGCGACCCTGCTGCTCCGCGACCGCTCGGGCATCCCGCTCGGACCGGATCATGAGGAAGAGCAGTCCGTCAGCCCGATCTACGGACTCGCCAAGGCCTGACCTCGCGCGGATGGCATGACGTGCTCCCGTCGCGCTTCCTGTCGTCTGCCATACGGCGACGACAGGAAGCGCGGCGGGAGCTTCGTCTCGAGGGCTGCGCGCGCGTCAGCCGTCGAGAGCGTCGCGGATGTCGGACGCCGCCTGTCGGAGTCGCGCGGCGATCTCGGCATCGTCGAGGTCTGTTGCCACGTGCACGACGGCGATCGCGGCCGGGCGCTGTCCGCGCAGGGTGAGCGGGACCGCGACGGACTGGACGGTGGGGATGACCTCGTCGTGGCTCGTCGCATAGCCGCGGGCACGCGCCGCATCGACGTCGGCAGGAAGCGATGCGGGAACCTCCTCCGGCCATTCCGCGACCGGCACCTGCGCGAGGATCGCTTTCCCGGGGGCGCCGACCGACACCGGGTGTCGGGCGCCGGGGCGTTGGGCGACACTCGCGACCGCGTGCCGAGGCTCGACGCTGGCCAGCGTGATGCACTCGGTGCCGTCGAGGACGGCGAGGAAGCATGTCATGCCGAGTTCGTTGGCGATCGCCGTGAGCTCGGGAAGCGCCTCGGCTTGCAGGTCGTGCGCGACCCCGGCCGCGAGTGCTGCCATGCGCGCCCCGAGACTCACCGCTCCGGAGGCGTCGCGCGTGACCAGCCCGTGGTCTTCGAGCGTGCGCAGCAGGCGATACGCGATGGAGCGGTGCACACCGAGACGGGACGCGATCTCGTCGATCGTCAGGGGGCCGCGGGCATCGGCGAGTACCTCGAGGATGCGGATGCCGCGACTGAGAGTCTGGGAGGCGGGCGAGGGGATCGTGCTGTCGGGCATGCGGGTGCTCCCTTGCGATCGCGGACGGCGCGGTTTAGGCTGTGTTCAATAGTAGAACGGTGTGTTCGAATATAGAACACGATGGCGTCGGGTGCAAGACCCGATGAACCACCTCCGACAGACACACCCGACGATGACGTCCGGAAGGAATCGACGACGATGCAGTTCCACCACCACGGCTACGTCTCCGCTGACCCGCGCGTGCAGGGCGCCGCCGGCATCGGGGTCGCGCGGCCCGCCGACCTCCCCGACGAGATCGATGTGCTCATCGTTGGCTCGGGGCCTGCGGGGATGCTGCTCGCCGCCCAGATGGCGCAGTATCCCGACATCTCCACCCGCATCATCGAGAAGCGCGACGGGCGCCTTCCGCTCGGCCAGGCCGACGGCATCCAGCCGCGCAGTGTCGAGACGTTCCAGGCGTTCGGTTTCGCCGAGCGGATCATCGCCGAGGCGTACAACATCGGCTGGATGAACTTCTGGGGTCCGAACCCGGACAAGCGCGACGAGATCGTCCGCACCTCGCGCACCTCCGACTACGCCTACGACATCTGCGAGTTCCCGCACCTCATCGTCAACCAGGCCCGCGTGCTCGACTACTTCGCCGAGGCCGCGGCGAACGGGCCCGGCCGGATCGTGCCCGACTACGGGGTCGAGTTCACCGGCCTCACGGTGCACGTCGAGGGGGAGTACCCCGTCGAGGTCGGCATCCGCTACGTCGCGGGGGAGCGCTCGGGTGAGGAGCGGACCATCCGTGCCAAGTTCGTCGTCGGCTGCGACGGCGCCCGCAGCGGTGTGCGTCAGGCGATCGGCCGCACGCACGTGGGCGCCTCGGCCGCGCACGCCTGGGGCGTCATGGACGTGCTCGTCAACACCGACTTCCCGGACTGGCGCACCAAGTGCGCGATCAACTCCGAGGCGGGCAACATCCTGCACATCCCTCGGGAGGGCGGCTACCTCTCGCGCATGTACATCGACCTGGGCGAGGTCGCGGACGACGATGACCATCGCGTACGGCAGACGCCGATCGAGGAGATCATCCGCCGCGCGAACGAGATCCTGCACCCGTACACGCTCGACGTGCGCGAAGTGGCCTGGCACAGCGTGTACGAAGTCGGACACCGGGTCACCGACGGCTTCGACGACGTGATCGACGGTTCGGGACGCACGCCCCGGGTGTTCCTCACCGGCGACGCGTGCCACACGCACAGCGCCAAGGCGGGCCAGGGCATGAACGTGTCGATGCAGGACGGCTTCAACCTCGGGTGGAAGCTCGGCTCGGTGCTCTCGGGCCGTGCCCCGGAAGCCCTGCTGGCCACGTACGGTGCCGAGCGGCGGCCCGTGGCGCAGCAGCTGATCGACTTCGACCGCGAGTGGTCGAGCCTGATGGCGCGGAAGCCCGAGGAGATCTCCGACCCCAACGAGCTGGCGACCTACTACCTCGCCACGGCAGAGTTCCCGTCGGGGTTCATGACGCAGTACACCTCGTCGATGATCACCGGAACCGACCGGCACCAGGATCTGGCCGTGGGTTTCCCGCTCGGGAAGCGCTTCAAGTCCGCCGAGGTCGTGCGCGTGGGCGACGGCAACGTGGTGCACCTCGGGCACCACGCGAAGGCCGACGGCCGCTGGCGCGTGTACGCGTTCGGCGACCGCACCGGTGAAGGGCTCGCCACATGGGCGGAGGCGGCCGAGCCGCTGTTCGCGCGCTTCACGCCGGAGGACGCCGACGTCGATGCCGTCTTCGATGTCAAGGCGGTCTATCAGCAGCCGTTCGAAGAGGTCGAGGTCACGTCGGCTCCCGCGCTGTTCCAGCCGAAGACCGGGCCGCTCGGACTGACCGACTGGGAGAAAGTGTACGCGGCGGGCCCCAGCAAGTGGACCGAGACCGACATCTTCGCCGCGCGCGAGCTGTCGCGCGACGGCGTGGTGGTCGTGGTGCGGCCAGACCAGTACGTGGCAGCGATCCTGCCGCTGCATGACACGACCGAGCTGGCCGATTTCCTCGAGGGGGCGCTGCTTCCGGCGCGTTGAGGTCCCGGGCTCCGCTCCGCGTCCGGCGGAGATCCCCTCGACGGGCGGAGCGTCGGCCCCGGTCGTTCCGCCCGAGGGTGAGTTCTCCTCCCGGGGCTGCGGGGCGCCTGGACATGACACGTGTCACGTCCAGGAGATGACACCGCCCTCCGGCGCCACCGCCCGCATCGGACGAGGCTGGAGGCATGAACAACTCCTCCGTGGACGGGACGGCGACGCGGGCCTCCGCTCGACCGGTGACCGCCGCCCCGACCGATGAACCCGTGGTGCTCGAGCTGAGCGCCGTGAAACGACACTTCGGCACGGGCGACCGCCGGGTGCAGGCTGTCGACGGGGTCGACCTGTCGATCCGACGTGGCGAGGTCGTCGCGCTGCTGGGACCGAACGGTGCGGGCAAGACGACCACGCTCGACATGCTTCTCGGGCTCACCGAGCCCAGCAGCGGCACCGTGCGGGTGCTCGGGGCGACACCGCAGCGCGCCACTTCCAGCGGTTCGATCGGGGCGGTGCTGCAGACCGGGGGCCTGCTCGGCGACCTGACCGTCGGAGAGACGGTGCGGCTGATCGCTTCTCTCCACGGAGCCCACGCCCTCGACCGGGTGGACGAGGTCATGGCCCGCGCCGACCTGGAGCATCTCGCCCGCCGAAGGGTCTCGAAGTGCTCCGGCGGTGAGCAGCAGCGCGTGAAGTTCGCGCTCGCGATGGTGTCCGACCCCGACATCCTGGTGCTCGACGAGCCCACGGCGGGAATGGACGTCACGGCCCGGCGGCACTTCTGGGGTGTCATGCGGGCGGATGCGGATGCCGGGCGCACGATCGTCTTCGCCACCCACTATCTCGAGGAGGCCGAGCAGTTCGCACGCCGCACCGTGGTGATGCATCGCGGGACGGTCGTCGCCGACGCCCCCACCGCGCTGTTGCGCGCCAGTCTCGGAGAGCGGACCGTCTCGGCGACGGTCGACGAAGACGCGGCCGCGCTCGTCGCCGTTCTGAGCGCGGCTGATGGTGTCGCCGGCGTGCGGCTCGACGGCGATCGTCTCAGCCTGCGTACCGCTGACTCCGACGCCGCCGCCCGCATCCTGCTCGACAACGGTGCCCATGACCTGGAGATCGCCGCGCCCACCCTCGAGACCGCCTTCACGGCACTGACGGAGAACTGACATGCTCGTCTCACCCACCATGCTGCGCATCGAAGGCCTCCGCCAGCTGCGCAACCCCTATACGCTCGCGTTCACTCTGGCGATGCCGGTCGCGATGTACCTGCTGTTCGGTGCCGGAATGGGCTACGGCTCGCTCTCTGCCGGTCACGGGAACGTCTCCTTCTACGTGATGACCTCGATGGCGGCCTATGGCACGGCGGTCGCCATGAGCTCGCTCACGTCGCTCGCCGCGACGGAGGCCAAGCAGGGGTGGGGACGCCAGCTCGCGATGACCCCGCTCACGACGGCCGGATACGCGGTGACGAAGCTGCTCACCGCGGTCGCCTTCGCGGCGCTGGCGCTGGTGGCGGTGTTCACCGCCGGGATGATGACCGGTGCCGAGGCGGAAGACGCCTGGCGCTGGGTCGCGACGGCGGGCATCATCCTCGGGATCGGCCTCATGTACGGACTCTTCGGTCTCGGCGTCGGACTGTTCTTCAGCTCCGACTCGGCAGCGGCACTCGCCTCGATCTCGATGACGTTCTTCGCGTTCTTCGGCAACGTGTTCATGCCGCTCGACGGTGTGATGCTCGACATCGCGCGCTTCACCCCCCTGTACGGCTTCGTCGCCCTGAGCCGGTGGCCCCTCACCGACGGGACGCTCACGACGGGACAGACCGATCCGCTGTGGATGCTGTTCCTCAACGTCGCCGTCTGGCTCCTGCTGTTCGCCCTCCTCGTCATGATGGGGATGAAGCGCTCGCGGGCGCGGCAGTAGCGGCCCCGACGGCGGCACAGGGCGACAGTAGGTTGGACGGATGACGCGACACACGAACCCGGAGAGTCCAGAGACGCCAGGGTCCGCCCGCGAGGCCGCGTCGTTCGCGGCGGCGGGCGCGGCCCCGGCGGCATGGGCGGCTCCCGGAGCGCGCAGCGCTACGGGGAAGGACCCGTGGGCGCGGTTCGGCTGGCTGATGGCCGTGATCTGGCTCGTGTTCCTCGTCTATCCGGTGATCGCGCTGCTGCGCTCGGAAGCGCCGGTCCCGTGGGCCGTGGTGGGGTGGGCTGCACTGGTCGCGTTCGTCGTGCTGTACGTCACCGGTTTCATGCACGGGATGCGGGGCGGCGGCGGACTGGGTCGCGCACCCTCGCGGAGGCAGTGGATCACGTTCGTCGCACTGATCGGGTGCGTCGTGATCTCGATCCCGGCGGAGGGAGGATCGGCGCTCAGCTTCCTGCCGTTCCTCATGTCGTTCGCCTCCTACGGGCTGACGCGCCTGTGGCACTGGATCACGACGATCGCCGCGGTCACGGTGACGGCGTTGTGCGTCTTCCTGCTTCCTGGGGGGATCAGCTATCTGTCCGTGCTCGCGATCGTGGCGCTGCTCGGCGTGGTCAACACGGTGTCGACGTGGCTCATCCTGCGTTCGGCGGAGGCGGAGAGGCTCGGCCTCGAGCTGGCGACGAGCGAGGGGCGTGAAGCGGTGGCCCGCGACGTGCACGACCTGATCGGGCACTCGCTGACCGTCGTCGGGCTCAAGGCGCAGCTGGTGCGGCGGCTGATGGACTCCGATCCCGAGCGGGCCAAGGCCGAGCTGGCCGACATCGAACGGCTCACGGCGGAGGCGATCGCGGGCGTCCGCTCGACGGTGGCCGGCGCGCGAGGGACCACGCTCGTGGAGCAGCTCGCCTCTTCTCGCGACTCGTTCCGTGCGGCGGACATCGCTCTGCAGGTCGAGGGGGAGCCGAGCGCGCTGTCGCCGGTGCAGGCGATCACCGCGAGCTGGATCCTCCGCGAGGCGACCACGAACACGCTCCGGCATTCTCGTGCTCGAACGGTTCGGGTGAGGTTGCTCCCCGGACGCCTGGTGGTGGAGGACGACGGAGTGGGTGTCGGCCTGGTGGAAGGCAACGGCATCCGCGGTATGCGTGAACGCGCGGCGGCGGCCGGTGCGTCGTTCGTCCTGGGGCCCGTCGGCGACGCGGGCACACGCGTGGAGGTGACCTGGTGAACGCATCGAGCCGCGACATCGGCATCCGCTTGCTGATCGCCGACGATCAGGCTCTCGTGCGGGGCGCGCTCGGGGCGTTGCTCGAGTTGGAGCCCGACCTCACCGTGGTCGGCATGGCCGCGGATGGGGCGGAAGCCGTGCGGCTCGCGGAGGAGCTGCGACCGGACGTGTGTCTCATGGACATCCAGATGCCCGGGGTGGACGGAATCGATGCGACGCGGCGCATCCGTGAGGTGAGCACGGGGACGCGCATCCTCGTCGTGACGACGTTCGCGCGTCCCGGCTACCTGCGCTCCGCTCTGGACGCCGGTGCCAGCGGCTTCATCGTGAAGGACACCCCCGCCGAGGAACTGGCCGAGGCGGTGCGACGCGTGCAGTCCGGACTGCGTGTCCTCGATCCGGCGCTCGCCGCAGACAGCCTGTTCGACGGTGCGAACCCCCTGAGCGATCGGGAACGACAGGTGCTGCGACTCGCCGTGGACGGCCGTTCCGCCGCGATGATCGCCGCCGAGGTGTTCCTGTCAGCGGGAACCGTGCGCAACCACCTCTCCGCGGCGATCGGGAAGACCGGGGCGGCGAACCGTGCGCAGGCGGTGCGGATCGCGCTCGACAAGGGGTGGATCTGACGGGCGGTTCGCTCACTGTCGAATGTCGCTGGTCGAATGTCGCTGGTCGAATGTCGCTGGTCGGATGTCGGTGCTCACGCGTACCGTTGGCGGCGACGGGCGACGGCGCCCGACAGGAGGAGCACCTGATGGACTGGAAGATCGAACTCATCTTCGTGCCGGTCACCGACGTGGACCGCTCGAAGGCCTTCTACGAGAAGATCGGCTTCAACGCCGATTGGGACCAGACGCCCACCGAGGGACTGCGCTTCGTGCAGATGACGCCACCGGGGTCGGCATGCTCGATCGCGTTCGGCACCGGCCTGGGCATCGACCTCGAGCCGGGCAGCCAGAACACGATCCAGGTCGTGGTCCCGGATGCCGATGAGGCGCTCGCCCACCTGCAGGGTCTGGGCGTCTCCGCCCGCGGGGTGCAGGAGCTGGACTGGGGGCGTTTCGTGTCGTTCGACGACCCGGACGGCAACTCCTGGACGCTGCAGCAGCTCCCCGACTACGGAGCGTAGGGCCCGGCGACGATCTCGATCTTGAAGCCGGAGGCGTTCTCGAGCCACCCGGCGTAGTGCCGGTCGCCGCCGGCGTGCGGATAGCGGTCGGCGTAGAGCGGATCCCAGCCGTGGGCGGGTGCTTGCGCCATGAGCGCATCGACCGCAGCGCGCGCACCGCCGTGGAACGCGAGATGGTTGAGTCCGGGACGTCGGCGGTCGTGCGTCGGGCCCGACAGATTCGGAGACGTCGTGAGAGTGAGGTAGGCGCTGTCGGCGACCCACGATTCACCGCCGGGCCATTCGCTGTCGAGCGTGAAACCGAGGCGCTGCAGGATCCAGCGCCATTCCGCGCGTACCGCGTCGAGATCGGCGATCCACAGTTCGACGTGATGGAAACCCGGCATGGTCCGAGTCTGCCAGGGGAGAGCCGGCGGAGCGGACGATGCCCATGGTGGTTCGAACCTCCCGCGACGACGCTCCGGCAGCCGTTCTCCGTGGCACCCGCCACCGGCATTCACCTCGAGGTCACGAGCCGGTCATCCGACGCCCGTACCGTCGCGACGGACCGCGCTTCGAAAGGACCTCCTCGCAATGACCTCCCCCTCCCGGCCGAAGCGAGGACGACTCGCTCTCCTCGGCGCCGCCATCGCTCTCGCCGGAATCCTCGTGGGCCCGCCCGCACATGCGGCGGACGGATCGCTCGCGGTCGACTCCCCGAGCATCGCGATCGACGAAACCGTGACCTTCACGTTCGATGCCGGCACGGCTGTTCACGACCGCAACTGGATCGGGATCTATCGCGACGGCGTGGTGCCCGGTGGTCCGGCGTCTCTGGACTGGCGATACGTTCCCACCGCGGCGGGTGAGGTCACCTGGAACCCTTCGACGCGTGAGGGGTGGACCCGCAACTCGTCGACGATGGGAGCGGGGGAGTACGACGTCTATCTCCTCGAGGACGACGGCTACAACGTGCTCGCCGGACCCATCGACCTCACCGTCACGGACGATGACGCCGAGCCGCCCGTCACGCCTGCTGAGCCGAAGCCGGAGATCGAGGGGAAGAGCGGCCTCAACGTGCTGACGTTCAACGTGTGGCACGGCGGCACGCAGGTCGCCGACGGGGCACGGCAGATCGCCGACATCATCACGCAGACCGATGCCGATGTGACGTTCCTGCCCGAGGTGGGTCAGGCTCCCGCCCAGGTCGCGGCACTGCTCGGGTATCAGCACCTCACTGCGACCGACACCGGCATCGTCTCGCGGTATCCGATCCTCTCGACCGACACGGTCGGGCGCTGGTGGTCGAAAGCGGTGCTCGATGTGAACGGCTCCGAGGTGGTCGTCTACGGCGGTCACCTGGAGTACCGCTGGTACACGACCTACCTTCCGCGGGGGTACGGCGGCGAGGTCCTCGGTGACTGGCCGGCCGGCTGGAACACCTGGAGCAAGCTCGGCGCTCCCGTGACCGATGTCGAGGCGATCCTGAAGGCGAACGAGCAGTCCGGCCGCCCCGCTGCTGCTGCGGATCTCGTCGCCGACATCGACGCCGAGCGAGCGGCGGGACGACTCGCCATCGTGGGCGGAGACTTCAACGAACCACCCTCGCAGGACTGGACGGCTGCCACCGCCGGTCTCTTCGATCACAACGGCGTCGTCGTCCCCTGGCAGACGACCCAGAGGCTGCTCGACGGGGGACTGGTCGACGCCTTCCGCACGGTGCACCCCGACCCGGTGGCGAACCCGGGCTTCACCTGGCCTTCGGACAACCCCCTGTTCCCCACGTCATCGCTCACCTGGGCGCCGGAAGCGGATGAGCGCGACCGTATCGACTACATCTTCGCGACGCCGGACCGGCGGCTCTCGATCGACGGAGCGGCCGTGGTCGGTCCACAGTCGACCATCGTGCGCAACGCCCGCGTCGTCGACGACAGCGCAGATGAGATCTTCACTCCGGATGCCGTCTGGCCCTCCGATCACAAGGCTGTCCTGGCGAACTTCACGGTCTGCGACGAGGGGTGCGCGAAGCCCGAGCCCGAGCCCGAGCAGCCGAACGTGCAGCTCGGCGCGGCCTCGGTCGCCGCCGGAAGCGACGTCACGATCTCGGGTACCGATTTCCCCGCCACGACCGCGCTGCGGATCGAGCTGCGTTCGACTCCGATGCCGCTCGGGACGGCGACGACGGATGCGTCGGGCGCGTTCCGTGCGACCGTCACCGTTCCCGCGGACGCATCCCCCGGGGCTCACAGCATCGTCGTCATCGACCCCGATGGTGCGGAGACGACCGTCGCGCTCACCGTGACCGCTTCTATCGGTGGCGAATCGCCAGGGGGTACCCCGGGCGGCGCACCCGGCACCGGGGGAGCCGCAGCCCCCGGATCCGGGGGCGGGACGGTGAAGAGTGACAGTCTCGCCACCACCGGCGCCGACAGCACGCCGTTGCTCCTCGGCGGAGCGCTGCTGCTCGGCGTGGGGCTGGG
This sequence comes from Microbacterium sp. K27, assembly GCF_004794435.1. Lineage (NCBI taxonomy): Bacteria > Bacillati > Actinomycetota > Actinomycetes > Micrococcales > Microbacteriaceae > Microbacterium > Microbacterium sp. K27. The sequence goes on along the minus strand of NZ_SSDK01000046.1, from coordinate 196,864 downwards.
CCTCGTCGTGTGGCGACGGCGTCGGCGTCACGGTTGATCCGACGGGCGGTGCCGACCCGGCCCCAACGGCGTGCCGGCATCGCCCGATACCGATCCCGATCCCGATCCCGGAGCAAATGCGCCGAGGTCAAGAGTTCACGCGGATGATCTCCTGCTGGTAGGGCGCGATCACGTCGCCCGAGATGCGCAGATCGAGGAGCAGGAAGGGGCGCGTCGCCGGGTCCTCTTCCGCCCAGCTCGCGAGGCGTTCGAGGTCGGAAAGCGCGCGCACCACCACGCCCTCGGCGCCGACCGCAGCGCCGAATGCCGCGAAGTCGACCTCGGGAATGCGCATCGGGCCCTCCGCCAGCCCCTTGAGACCGTAGAGGTTCACCTCGGCACCGTAGGCGGCGTCGTTCCAGACCACGGCCATGCCGCGGCCGCCGGCAGCACGCACCGCGGATTCCAGATCCGCGATCGCCATGAGCCCACCGCCGTCGCCCGATGTCAGCACCACGGTCGATTCCCGTCGTGCCAACGCCGCACCGACCACGCTCGGCCAGCCCTGCCCGATCGACTGGAACGCGGTGCCGACCATCATCATGCGGTCGGGAGCGGCGACCGGCCAGTACATGTTCGCCCACCCGATGAAGTGCCCGCCGTCGGACACCACGACGCGGTCTTCCGGGAGCAGCTCGGCGATGCGGCGGGCGGCGGAGCGCGGGTCGAGGCGTCCGTCCGGAGCGAGCTCGTCGCCGGAATCGTACCTGCGCGCGGACGCGACATCGACCGTCTCGCGCCACGGGCTCGCCGATCCGGCCGACCCGATCCTGGCGACGAGGTCCTCCGCGGCCAGCCGGGCGTCGGCACGCACGAAGCCTCCGACGTGCGCGTGTGTCGCAGCCGGTGCGATGTCGATCTGGAAGACGCGCGTGCCCGGAGCGAACAGTTCGCCGAACCGCATCGTGAACTGGTTCAGCGCGGCACCGAACACGACGACGACGTCGGCGGAGCGCACGAGCTCCATCGCGCCATCGGCACCGAAGCCGCCGGTCACACCGAGGTCGTAGCGCGTGTCGGGGAACACCCCGCGGCCGAGAGCCGACGATGCGGTGAGGGCGCCCGTCACGGCCGCAAGTTCTCCCAGCGCGGCGCTCGCTCCGGACAGCCACGCGCCGCGACCGGCGAGCAGGAACGGCCGCTCGGCACCTGCCAGCGCGGCGGCGATCTCGTCGAGCATCGCGTCGGCGAACTCCCCGCGCGGGGGGAGCGGAGCGGGGATGCGCGGAGACGGCGCCTCCGGGACCTCGCCCGCCTCGAGCGCCGCGACGTCGTACGGGATCGCGAGGACGACGGGCACCCGGTAGGTGAGGGCGTGCTCGATCGCGATGACGGTGGTGGCGGCGGCGTCCGCACGCCCCACGGTATAGGTGCGGGCACCCACGGCGGAGGCGAGAGCGATCTGGTCGACGTCCCAGGGACGGGGACCGGACGTGGGCTCGTCTCCGACGACGAGGACGAGCGGCACGTGCGCCTGCACGGCTTCTGCGAGCGCGGTCAGGGTGTTCGTGAAACCGGCGCCGTACGTCGACGTGCCGGCGGCGATCCGACCCGACGCCCGGAAATGGGCGTCGGCCGCGACCACGGCACCCTGTTCATGGCGGACAGCGGTGAACACGGCATCCGTCTGCGTCTCGATCGCGTCGAGGAAGTAGGCGTTGCCATTGCCCATCACCCCGAACACGGCGTCGATGTGCTGGGCGAGAGTGAGGGCGACGTGCGCGGACACGGTGGGCATGCGAAAGCCTTTCGAGACAGGGACGGAGGTAGTGCGGAATCCGTATGTGTCTCGCCTCTGCGTCTTCGCGGAGTGCTTCGTGCCTCTTTTTCAGGCACCGGCCGGGCCGGACCCGCTCAGTCTACCGGCGGGAGACCTTTGCGGAATGCGGGAGAATGCAGGAATGACTGATGCAGAGATCGAGCGCGAGACACTCACCTGGGACGGCTTCGGAGCGGCGACGCGCGATCTGGCACGGAACATCCTCAACAGCGGCTTCATGCCCGAGGTCGTCGTGGCCATCGCGCGCGGCGGACTCCTCCCGGCAGGCGCGATCGCCTACGGTCTCGGCGCCAAGAACTGCGGAGCGATCAACGTCGAGTTCTACACCGGCATCGGCACCGTGCTCGACGCACCGGAGGTGCTGCCTCCCGAGCTCGACATGGCGTACCTGGACGGACGCCGCGTGCTGCTCGTCGACGATGTCGCGGATTCGGGTCGCACGCTCGCCCTGGCCGTGCAGCTGCTGAAGGACAAGGGGGCCGACGTGCGGTCGGTCACGATCTACACCAAGCCGTCGACGATCATCGAGCCCGACTTCGCCTGGAAGGACACCGACCTCTGGATCGACTTCCCGTGGTCGTTCCGTGGAACCGTCCGCGAAGAGGATCAGGGGCTCGCGCCCTCCGCCTGAGCCTGCTGCGCGGGGGTCACGCGTGCAGCAGCGAACGCAGCGTCTGGATCGTGTCGGCCTCGACTGCGGTTTTGTCGGTGCGGTATCCCTTCACGCGAGCGAATCGCAGCGCGATGCCTCCCGGGTATCGCGGTGAGCGCTGCACGCCGTCGATCGCGATCTCCACGACGAGCTCGGGGCGCAGGAACACGGTCGACGCGGTGCGGTGCGACTCGTGCTCGGGGAACTCCGCGGTCTGCCACCTCAGCAGTTCATCGGTGAGCCCCTTGAACGTCTTGCCGACCATGACGAACCCGCCGGGATCACCGAACTCGCCCTCCGGGTCGCGGGCCCCCAGGTGCAGGTTCGAGAGCCAGCCGCGACGGCGGCCGGAACCCCACTCCGCGCCGAGGACCACCAGATCGAAGGTCAGCACGGGCTTGACCTTGACCCACGACTTGCCTCGGCGACCGGCCGCGTAGGGCGCGTCGATCGCCTTGACCACGACACCTTCGTGGCCCGCGGCGAGGGCCTCGCGCGAGAGACGTTCGGCGGCTTCGGCATCGTCTGTCACTATGCCGGGCATCCGCCAGTCGCCGGCCACGCGTTCCAGTTCGGCCAGCCGCACGGACAGCGGCTCGTCGATCAGGTCGCGTCCATCCACGTGCAGCACATCGAAGAACCACGGCCGCAGGACGAGTTCGCGGGACACATCGGCGCCGAACCGCGACATCGTCTCCTGGAACGGGCGCGGCCCTCCGTCCTCGTCGAGCGAGAGCGTCTCCCCGTCGAGGATGACATCCGTGACGGGGAGCGCGCGCACGATCTCGACGAGCTCCGGCACCCGGTGGGTGACGTCGGCGAGGCTCCGCGTGTAGACGCCGACCTCGTCGCCATGACGGTGCACCTGGATGCGGGCGCCATCGAGCTTGTACTCGACCGACGCCTCGCCGGTGATCTCGAGCGCGGCGGAGGGAGTCGGCGCGGTGGCCGCCAGCATCGGCAGGACGGGGCGTCCGACCTGCAGACCCACGGCTTCGAGGTCGCCTTCGTCTCCGGTGAGTGCGATGCGGGCGGTCTCGCCGAGATCGCCGGAGAGCATGGCCGCGCGCCGGACGAGGGCGGCGGGGCGGTCGGACGCCCGTGCGACGGCATCGAGGAGCACGCCCGAGAGCGCTCCGGTGCGCAGCTCGCCGAGCATCGCCCGGACGAGGAAGTCCCATTCGGGGGCCGTGGCGCGGGAGGCGAGTTCGCCGAGGACGCTGCTCCGGGCGGAGGTGGAGCCGGAACCGGACGTCGCCGCCAGCGAGTCCAGGGCCCGGTCGACGTCGAGCACGGACAACGTCGGACTCTCGGTGTGCGTGATGTCGAGGGCGGCGATGCCTCGCCACCCGACCCCGAGCTTGCCCTGGCGGGGAGCCGCGAGGAGAAGACCCATGACAGCGGCGATCTCGCTCGGTTCTGCCTGCGTGAGCAGGTCGGCGAGGGCCTCGATCTTGGCGAGCCGGGACGACGTGGCTCCGACACGGTCGGTGGTGGAGACGAGCTCTGCGAGCAGCATGTGGGCATTCTCGCACCGGGGTACGACACTCGGGTGGCAGGGGGCTCCCACCTGGTGCGCTGACGAGCCGCTCAGCGCCCGCGGAACTCGGGCTTCCGCTTCTCCTGGAAGGCCGCGAAGCCCTCGCGGTAGTCGTCGGTGTCGCACAGCGCGGCCTGCGCGGCGTTCTCGATGCCGACAGCGTCCCACAGCGCGAGCCGCTCGTCGCGGATGCGGGCGATGATCTCCTTGCTCGCCAGGAACGCCGCCGTGGCGCCGCGCGCCGCCGTCGCTGCGGCATCCGTCGTCGCCTGCACGACCTCGTCATCCGGGAACACGCGCGAGAACAGGCCCGATGCCACGGCCTCCGCGCCGCTCATGAGGCGGCCCGTGTAGATGAGGTCGAGTGTCTTGTGCGCCCCGAGCCGATCGAGGAACAGGGCGTGGCCGCCGGAGTCGAGCGTCGCGCCGAGCGCCGCGAACGGGGAGCCGATCTTCGCAGACTCGGCTACGTACACGACATCGGTCGCGATCAGCAGCCCGAGACCCACACCGAGGCATGCTCCGTGCGCGGCGGCGAACGTCGGCGCGGGGAAGCGTGACATGCGTTGCAGCAGCGGCGTCACACGTCCGCCGAGATAACCGAGCACATCGTCATCCCGAGGATCGACGCCGGAGATATCGCGGCCCGCGCAGAACCCGCGCCCCTCGCCGCGGAGCACGAGGGCCCGCACGCCCGCCGTCTCCGCCTCGACATATGCGGTGTCGAGTTCCGCCAGCGCCTGTTCGTCGAGGGCGTTCCGCTTCGACGGCGCGTTCAGCACGATCGTGGCGACGTCGTCGGCGATGGTGAGGTCGATCATGGGCCCTCCGTGTCAGACGTCGTAGTCGACGACCACGCGGTCGCTGGTCGGGTGGGACTGGCAGGTGAGCACGAATCCGCGTTCGAGCTCGTCGGGCTCGAGCGCGTAGTTCTCGGTCATGGTCACGCTGCCCTCGATCACGCGCGCGCGGCACGTGCCGCAGACGCCGCCCGCGCAGGCGAACGGAGCGTCGGGCCGCACGCGCAGCGCCGCGTTGAGCACCGACTCGTGTGCATCCACCGGGCTCTCCACGGTCGAGGAGACACCGTCGAGCGTGACCTCGATGCGCACGGTCTTCTCGCCGGCGCGCACCTGCACCGGCCGGGCCGCACGTGCCGGTTCATCACCGGTCGTGAACAGCTCGAAGCGGATGTGCGAGCGATCGACCCCGACATCGGCCAGCACCTCGCGACAGAGGTCGACCAGCGCGAGAGGTCCGCACAGGAACCATTCGTCGACGGTCGCGGGCGGGATGAGGGTGCCGAGGATCGTGCGGAGCTTCTCCTCGTCGATGCGTCCGGACAGCACAGGTGCCGCCCGCTGCTCTCGGGACAGCACGTGGTGGAGCACGAGCCTCGTCGGGTAGCGGTCCTTGAGGTCGGCCAGGTCTTCGAGGAACATCACGTCGAGCGTCGCGCGGTTCGTGTAGAGCAGGGTGAACCGCGACGTGTCCGACCGGTTCAGCACCGTGTGCGCGAGTGCCATCAGCGGCGTGATGCCGGAGCCGGCGGCGATCCCCACCACATGGCGGTCGTCGAGGTCGTCGAGCGCCGAGGTGAAGGTGCCCTGCGGGCTCATGACGTCGATCTCGAAGCCGGCGTGCAGGCCTGTCTGCGCCCACGTGGAGAAGAGTCCGCCCTCATCGCGCTTCACGGCGACGCTCAGCCGGGTGTCCTGTCCGTCGTCGCGATGCTCCGGTGCGCGGCACAGCGAGTAGGAGCGCCGCACCTCGACGCCGTCGAGGGTGGTGCGCAGGGCGACGTACTGACCGGGAAGGTGGTCGTATTCGTCGGCGAGCGCGGCCGGGACCGTGAACGTCACTTCCACGGCATCCTCGGTGAGCGGACGCACGTCTTCGACGACGAGGGTGTGGAAGCGGGCGCGCTTCCGGGGGGAGGTCGCGCGTGCGGCGGTCGTCCGCGGCGTGGGCGCGGGCGCCGAGGTGAAGAGCGACATGTCAGTGCACCTTGAAGTGGTCGAAGGGCTCGAGGCAGGCGCGGCACTCGAAGAGCGCCTTGCACGAGGTCGAGCCGAAATGGGAGACCTCGCGGGTGTCGAGCGACCCGCATCGCGGGCAGCGCACGCTCAGCGCCAGGCGGATCGGCCCGGTCGAGACGGCGGCGCGGCCGGAGGGCGGCGCGATGCCGTACTCCGCGAGCTTCGTCTTGCCGGCTTCCGTCATCCAGTCCGTCGTCCAGGCGGGCGAGAGGACCAGCCGCACATCGACCCGGTCGAAGCCGGCGGCGGTGAGGGCGAGGATCACATCGTCTCGGATCGTGTCCATCGCGGGGCAGCCGCTGTACGTCGGCGTGATGTCGACGTGCACCCGGGTGCCGTCGACCTCGACCGCACGGAGCACGCCGAGGTCCTCGATCGTGAGGACGGGGACCTCGGGGTCGGGAACGGAAGCGGCGATCCGCCAGGCGGCCTGCGTCGGAGTGAGAGTCACCATGTCGCCCCCGGATGCCGTCGCGCGAGCACCTGCATCTCGGCGAGGATGTGCCCGAGGGGGGTCGCGTGCGCGCCGCGACGCCCGCCCGCCGACGACGACATGACGTCAGGAACCGTCAGCTCCGCCTCGGTGAACACGGTCGCGACCACCCCGTCGAACCCGGGACGCAGGCGCGACGGGGACACGGCCGCATCGCCGAGTCGCTCGATCAGCTCATCGTCGCGGAACAGCTCGTCGACGTACGGCCAGACATCACCGATCGCCCGGATGATGCGGGTGCGGGACTCCTCGGTGCCGCCCGCGAGGCGCAGCATCCACTGCACGGCGTGATCGCGGTGGTAGTCGACCTCCTTGAGCGATTTCTCGGCGATCGCGGCGAAGGTCTCGTCGCTGCTGCCGCGCAACGCGGTGTAGAGCTCGAACATGTAGGTCGCCACCACGAACTGTCGGGCGATCGTCTGGGCGAAGTCGCCGTTGGGCTGCTGCACGATCCACGCGCAACGGAACTCGGGCTCGTCGCGGAAGAAGGCGAGGTCGTCTTCGCTGCGGCCGTCGTACGACCCCGCGTAGTGCAGGAACGAGCGCGCGTGGCCGAGCAGGTCGAGGGCGATGTTGCCCAGGGCCACGTCCTCCTCCAGCTCCGGGGCCCGCGAGATCCAGGCGCCCAGCTGCTGGGAGAGGATGAGGGCGTCGTCTCCGAGGCGCAGTGCGTACTCGGCGATGTCGGCGGACGTGGCCACCGCGCCGGTGCCGGAGAGCTCCTGCGAGAGGCGGAGTTCGTCGACCGAGACGTCGCCGTGGATGTCGCCGTGAACCTCGACGTCCTCGGGCGCGGTGGTCGGGTGCGGTGTGCTCACAGGTGCGGCACTCCCTCGGAGGCCGTGTAGTACACGGCGTGGCGGTAGTTCTTGCCCGCGGGGCTCTCGAAGTATGCGCCCTTGGCGTCGGGATCGCTCGTGGTGATCGCGTCGGCGGGCGCCACCCAGATCGACACGCCCTCGCCGCGGCGGGTGTAGAGGTCGCGCGCGTTGCGGATCGCCATCTCGGCGTCGGGCGCGTGCAGCGAGCCGACGTGCACGTGGCTGAGCCCGCGATTGGCGCGCACGAACACCTCCCACAGCGGCCAGGGTTCGCGCTCATCCGCGCCCGGTGTCGCCATCACGCCACCGCCTTCGTCTCGAGGGACTGCTTGCGGGCATACTCCGCGGCGGCCTCGCGCACCCAGGCGCCCTCCTCGTGGGCCGTGCGTCGGCGCTCGAGTCGCTCGGCGTTGCACGGCCCGTTGCCGCGCACCACCTCGAAGAACTCGTCCCAGTCGATCTCGCCGATCACATACTGGCCGGTATGCTCGTCGAAGCGCAGATCGGGGTCGGGCAACGTCACCCCGAGGATCTCGGCCTGGGGCACGAGCATGCCGACGAACCGCTGGCGCAGCTCGTCGTTCGAGAACCGCTTGATCTTCCACTTCATCGACTGCGCCGAGTTCGGGGACTGGTCGTCGGGCGGCCCGAACATCGCCAGGCTCGGCCAGTACCAGCGGTTCACGGCATCCTGTGCCATCTCGCGCTGCTCCGCGCTGCCCTGCATCAGCGTGAGCAGGATCTCGAAGCCCTGCCGCTGGTGGAACGACTCCTCCTTGCACACGCGCACCATGGCGCGGCCGTACGGACCGTAGGAGGCCCGGCACAGCGGCACCTGATTGCAGATCGCGGCGCCATCGACGAGCCAGCCGATCGCGCCCATGTCGGCCCAGGTCGGGGTGGGGTAGTTGAAGATCGAAGAGTACTTCGCCTTGCCGCTGATGAGCTGATCCATCATCTCGTCGCGCGTGGTGCCCAGGGTCTGCGCCGCGGAGTAGAGGTAGAGACCGTGGCCGGCCTCGTCCTGCACCTTCGCCATGAGGATCGCCTTGCGCTTGAGGCTCGGCGCGCGTGTGATCCAGTTGCCCTCGGGCTGCATGCCGATGATCTCGGAGTGCGCGTGCTGGGAGATCTGCCGCACCAGCGTCTTGCGGTAGGCATCGGGCATCCAGTCGCGGGGCTCGATGCGCTGCTCGTTCGCGATGAGCTCGTCGAAGAGACGCTCCTCATCGGAGAGCTCGCCCACCAGGGACAGGTCTGCGGGACTGGTCATCGTCGACTCCTCGGCCTCCGGCCAACTTTACTGACCGATCGTTAGGTAATTCTGACACAGAGCACGGCCGGTTTCAAGGCACCCGCTCAGTGCGAGCGCGAGATCAGCTCGAGGAGCGCCCGGCCGTAGGCCTCCGAGGGATCGGGGTGCTCGAAGGCGATCACATGGCCACCGATCTCGACGTCGACGCGAAAGGCGTCTTCGAGGCGCACCAGCGCGCGGAAGGTGCCCCGGAGCAGGTCGCGCAGCTGATCCTCCCGCGGCAGCCACACCGCATCCGCGAGGGTCACCGCATCGAGCGCCCATTCCGTGGTGCCGTTGAACGCCAGATCGGTGCCGCTCGGCGTCTGGCGGGCTTCGATCGTCATCTCGCTGACCGTGAAGACCTCGGCCTCCGCTTCGAACTCCACCTCGTCCGGCAGGTCGAGCTGGAAGCGGTCGCCCTCGGCGGGATGCCAGACGAGTCCGGAGTCTCGCAGGGCGACGGCGAGCTCGCGTGTGATCATCTCCTCACGCTAGACGACCGGACTCGCCGACGGCTCGGCGAACCTGTGGATGACGGCGTCGTCGTGTCTGCGGTGTGGGGCAGAGTGGGGGCATGACATCCGCAGCTCCCGCCGACACCCGCGAGGCCGCGCGCGCGGCGCTGCGCGAACTCGTCGGCCGCGCCGACGCCGACTTCCATGACGGGCAGTACGAGGCGATCGAGGCGCTGGTCGAGGGGCGTCGGCGCGCGCTCGTGGTGCAGCGCACCGGCTGGGGAAAGTCCGCGGTGTACTTCGTCGCCACCCTGCTGCTGCGTCGACAGGGGGCGGGGCCGACGGTGCTGGTGTCGCCGCTGCTCGCGCTCATGCGCGACCAGATCGCCGCGGCCGAACGTGCGGGGGTGAGGGCGGTCGCGATCAACTCCACCAACGCGCACGAATGGTCCGAGGTGCTCGGGCAGCTCGACCGCGATGAGGTCGATGTGCTGCTGGTCTCGCCGGAGAGGCTCAACAACCCCGCCTTCCGTGAGCAGCAGCTGCCGGCGCTGGTGCGTCGCATCGGCATGCTCGTCGTCGACGAGGCGCACTGCATCAGCGATTGGGGACACGACTTCCGCCCCGACTACCGGCGGCTGCGCGATCTCATCGCGCAGATGCCGGCCGATGTTCCGGTGCTCGCGACCACCGCGACGGCGAACAGCCGGGTCGTGGCAGACGTCGCCGAGCAGCTCGGGGCCCTTCAGGCCGACAGCGAAGGGGGTGCCGAGCCGGTGCTCACCATCCGCGGCCCGCTCGCCCGCACCTCATTGCGTCTGGGGGTGCTCCGCCTGCGCGATTCGGCGAGTCGTCTCGCGTGGCTGCTCAGCCACATCGACGATCTTCCCGGATCCGGCATCATCTACACGCTGACCGTCGCGGCCGCCGTCGACACCGCCCGGCTGCTGCGTGACCACGGACACGATGTGCGGGCCTATACCGGACAGACCGACACCGATGAACGCGCCGAGTCCGAAGGGATGCTCAAGCGCAACGAGGTGAAGGCGCTCGTCGCCACCAGTGCACTCGGTATGGGCTTCGACAAGCCCGATCTGGGTTTCGTGCTCCACCTCGGGGCGCCCTCGTCGCCGGTGGCCTACTACCAGCAGGTGGGGCGTGCGGGCCGTGCCAGCGAGAGCGCCGACGTGCTGCTGCTGCCCGGCGTCGAGGATCGCGATATCTGGCATTACTTCGCGACGGCGTCGATGCCCGACAAGGAGCGGGCGGAGCGGGTGATCGGTGCGCTCGGCGATGCTCCGATCTCGACGCCGGCGCTCGAGGCGATGGTCGACATCCGCCGCACGCCGCTCGAGCTGCTGCTGAAGGTGCTCGACGTCGACGGCGCGGTGCGGCGCGTGCAGGGCGGCTGGGTCGCGACCGGCGAGCCGTGGACCTACGACGCCGAGCGCTACGAGCGCATCGCCGCCGAGCGTCTCGCCGAGCAGCAGCACATGATCGAATACGAGCAGACCGACGGCTGTCGTATGGAGTTCCTGCAGCGCGCCCTCGACGACGACACGGCCGCGCCCTGCGGAAGGTGCGACAACTGCGCGGGCGGATGGTTCCCTCGTGAGATCGGAGAATCCGCGAGCTCGCAGGCCGCGGAGTCGCTCGACCGTGTCGGTGTGCCGATCGAGCCTCGTCGTGCCTGGCCGACCGGAGCCGATCGGCTCGAGGTGCCGGTCAAGGGGCGCATCCCCGCCGACGAGCAGGCTGCCGAGGGGCGAGCACTGGCGCGCCTCACCGACCTGGGCTGGGGAGGGGCGCTGCGCGAGATCTTCGCCGCGGGCGCGCCCGACGCCGCGGTGACACCGCAGCTGCTCCAGGCCTGCGTCCGCGTGCTCGCCGGATGGGGCTGGGAGGAGCGCCCGGTGGCTGTCGTCGCCATGCCCTCGCGTTCGCACCCGCTCCTGGTCGACTCGCTCGCCCGCGGGCTCGCCGACGTCGGCCGTCTGCCCTCCCTCGGCGCGCTCGAACCCGTCGGTGGCGGGCCCTCCGGTGGGCCGGGCGGGAACAGCGTCTTCCGTCTCGCCGGGCTGTGGGACCGTTTCAGCGCGCAGCACCTCGACGTGCCGTCGGGGCCGGTGCTGCTCGTGGACGATCTTGTCGACAGTCGATGGACGATGACGGTCGCGGCCCGAGCGCTCCGTCAGGCCGGGGCGACCGCGGTCCTGCCGTTCGCCCTCGCGCTTCGCGGCTGAGTGGATTCGCGGCTGAGTGGATTCGCGGCTGGGTGGAGGAGGCGTCGGTGAGCGCCGGTCCGTCGGGCGAGTGCTGATCCGCCGCACCGGATCGGACGCGCGGATGTCAGTCGTCGGCGGGCGCCACGCGCGGTGGCCAGGTGGTCGCGCCGAGTTCGCGGGAGACGTTCCGTGCCGTCTCGCGCAGGGCATTGAGGATCGCGTCCGAGGCGGGTGTCTGCGATGTGGGCAGCACCACGGCGACCGCGGCGACGATGTCGTTCGACGCGTCGGCGACGGGGGCGGCGATCGAGGACTCGCCGAGCACCGCCTCGTCGAACTCTCCGGCCGTGCCGCGTTCGGCGATGGCCGGCAGCTCGAGGGTCAGCCGAGCGACGTCGGTGATCGTGTCGCCGGTGAGGCTGCGCAGCGGCTGTTCGAACACGCTCTGCTGGAAACCCAGGTCGTAGGCGAGGAGGACCTTGCCCATCGCCGAGGCATGGGCGGGGATGGCCACCCCGGTCTCGAGCATCTGCTGGCTGTCGTCGGGTCGCAGGTTGTGATGGATGACGAGCACGTCGGTGAAGTGCGGTGCGCCCAGCCGTACCGAGAGGTTGGTGCGGCGCGCGAGTTCCTGCGTCCATCTCATCGCCCTGGCGCGTACGTCGAGGGTGTCGAGGTAGACGTTGCTCAGGCGCAGGAGAGTCGGACCGAGCATGTAGCGCTGGCCGCCCCGCTCCTTCGCGACGAGTCCGTGCGACCGCAGCGACTTCACGATCCCGTGCACGGTCGACGGCGGCAGGCTGAGTGCCGCCGCGAGGTCGGTGATGCCGAGGTGGCGTGCTCCCTGGAGCAGTTCGAGGATCTTCGCCGCGCGGTCGATCGCCTGGATCACGGGGAGGCCTCCTTCCGGTGCGTCGTCGAGCCGGAGCCGATGGAGCCGGGCTTCACGATTGATCTTGACAACCCGGCAGGGTCCGAGCATATTCGACATTAACGAATTGCTTTCGGATTTTTTGCGAAAGAGACCTCGAAGGATCAAAGGAGATCGAATGATGAAGAAGCTCATCAACGCCCCGGAAGACGTTCTCGTCGAATCGTTGAAGGGTGTCGCCCTCGCTCATCCGGAGCTCTCCGTCGACCTCGAGAACCATGTCATCACCCGAGCCACGCCCAAGGCCCAGGGCAAGGTAGCGATCGTCTCCGGTGGCGGCTCCGGCCACGAGCCGCTGCACGGCGGGTTCGTCGGCACCGGGATGCTGGATGCGGCGGTCGCCGGCGAGGTCTTCACCTCCCCGACCCCCGATCGCGTGCAGGTGGCCACCCAGGCCGTGGATCGCGGCGCAGGTGTGCTGCACATCGTGAAGAACTACACCGGCGACGTGTTGAACTTCGAGATGGCCGCCGAGCTCGCCGCGATGGACGGGATCGAGGTCGGGAGCATCACCGTGGATGACGACGTCGCCGTGCAGGACTCGCTGTACACCGCCGGTCGCCGCGGGGTGGGCCTCACCGTGCTGCTCGAGAAGATCGTCGGAGCGGGCGCGGAAGAGGGGCGGGATCTCGCCGCCGTCGTCGAGCTGGCCAAGAAGGTCAACGGACAGGGGCGCTCGATGGGCATGGCTCTCACCAGTTGCACCGTGCCCGCCGCAGGCAAGCCCACGTTCGACCTTCCGGACGATCAGATGGAGATCGGCATCGGCATCCACGGCGAGCCCGGGCGTCACCGCGAACCCCTCGCTCCGGCATCCGAGATCGCCCGGCAGCTGGTCGAGCCGATCCTCGCCGATCTCGACGCCGCAGGACCCGCGATCGTGATGCTCAACGGCATGGGGGCTACGCCGCTCATCGAGCTCTACCTCATGTACGGTGAGGTCGCGGCGATCCTCGAGAAGGCGGGCGTGCAGATCGCCAGGAACCTCGTCGGCAACTACATCACGTCGCTCGACATGGCCGGGTGCTCGGTCACCCTGCTCAAGGCGGACGATGAGCTGCTGCGGTTGTGGGATGCCCCGGTGAACACCCCCGGTCTGCGGTGGGGCGTCTGATGGGCGCGGTCGACACCGTCGTGCTCGCCGACTGGGTCTCCCGGTTCGGTGCCGCCGTCACCGAGAAGCGCGACTGGCTCACCGAACTCGACTCGGCCATCGGCGACGCCGACCACGGAGCCAACATGGCTCGCGGTATGAGTGCCGTCGGCGAGAAGCTCTCCGCGGGCGCACCCGGAAAGGTCGACGAACTGCTCAAGACCGTCGGCATGACCCTGGTGAGTTCCGTCGGCGGGGCCAGCGGACCCCTCTACGGCACCTTCTTCCTGCGGACGGGAATGGCGGCCGGGCCGGTGTCCGAACTCGACGGCCCCGCTCTTGCGGCTGCGTTGCGGGCAGGACTCGACGGCATCGTCGCACGCGGTAAGGCGGAAGCGGGGGACAAGACCATGTTCGACGCGATGGCGCCGGCGGTGGACGCGATGGACGCGGCACTCGCCGCGGGATCCTCTGTCGCCGAGGCGACCAGGGCCGCCGCGGATGCCGCGGCAGCCGGACGCGATGCCACGCTGCCGCTGGTGGCCCGCAAGGGCAGGGCGAGTTACCTCGGGGAGCGCAGCGCGGGGCACCTCGACCCGGGAGCGGCCTCCACGGCGATCCTCTTCGACACGCTCGCCGCAGCGGTCGCGGACACGGCCTGATGATCGGCATCGTCGCCGTCTCCCACAGCGCACGGCTCGGGGAGGCGGCACTGGAGCTTGCCCTGCAGATGGTGCACGACGGCGGAGTGCGCGTGCAGGTCGCGGCCGGAGCGGGAGTCGACGCCGAGGGGGCACCGATCCTCGGCACCGATGCCGTCGCGGTGGCAGCCGCCATCGATGAGCTCGCGGCGGAGTGCGAGGGCGTGCTCGTGCTCATGGATCTGGGATCCGCCGTGCTCAGCGCCGAGCTCGCCCTCGAGCTGCGATCGAGTGCGGTGCCGGTGCGGCTCGCCCCGGCACCGTTCGTGGAGGGACTGCTCGCCGCCGTCGTGTCCGCTGCTGCGGGCGGGACGCTGGATCAGGTGGCTGCCGAAGCCACGGCGGCGCTCGGGGTGAAGACCGGCGCGCTCGGCGCCGGGGAAGACCAGATCGCCGACGCACCGGCTGTGCCGCAGGCGGATGGTGACGTGCAGGTGCGTCGGGTGCGCGTCCGCAATCCGCTCGGCGTCCATGCGCGTCCCGCTGCCCTGATCGCCCGGGCCGCCGCCGGGACCGACGTACGCCTGCGACGGCTTCCCGACGGCCCGGATGCGGCCGCCGCGAGCCTGACGCGCCTGCTCGTGCTCGGCGCGCGCCAGGGCGATGAACTGGAGCTGACCGCTCGCGGCGATGACGCGACGGAGGCACTGGATCGGCTGGTCGCTCTGTTCGACGACGGGTTCGGCGAGGGGACGGAGCAGGCGCCACCCGAGGCGGCGGTCGCACCGCCTTCCGGGGTGTCCGGAGCCGCAGAGGCATCCGCGGTCGATGCGCCGTCGTCGCGGGAGCGGGAGCCCGCGCGTGCGGTCCCGCCCGGCACGGTGCTTCGCGGACGAGGAGTGAGCTCCGGCCGCGTCGCCGCGCCCGTGGTCCACCTCGCGCCCCCGCTTCCCGAGCCCGACCCGACCACGGTCGTCCCCGAGGCCGACCGGGACTCCGAGGCCTCAGCGATCGAGTGGGCGGCCGTCGCCGTGGCCGATCAGCTCCGCTCGCGCACCGCGCAGGCGACGGGGGAGACCAGGGCGATCCTCGACGCTTCCCGGCTTCTGGCGTCCGATCCGGAGCTGGTGTCCGAGGCCACGGCGCTCGTGCGATCGAAGGGACGCAGTGCGGCCCGTGCGGTCTGGGAGACGGCTGTCGTCCATGAGAAGGCGCTCGCCGCGCTGGGAGGGCGGATGGCCGAGCGCATCGCCGACATCCGTGACGTGCGCGACCGGATCATCGCCGAGATCCTCCAGGTCGACATGCCGGGCGTGCCCGAGCGCGATGAGCCCTTCGTGCTGGTGGCGACGGATCTCGCCCCCGCCGATACCGCGCTGCTCGCCGGCGGAGGATGCATCGCCCTCGTCACCGCGCAGGGCGGGCCGACCTCGCACACCGCCATCATCGCGCGCTCCCTCGGTCTTCCGGCCGTGGTCGGCCTCGCGGACGCGGAAGCGATCCCGACCGGAGCCACGGTGCTCGTCGACGGTGACCGGGGAACGGTCGAGGTCGAGCCTGCGCCGTCCCGCGTCGCCGAGGCGCGAGCGTCGGCCACGGTCGTCGAATTCGACGGGGCAGGCGCGCTCTCCGACGGGCAGCGCGTCCTGCTCCTCGCGAACGTCGGGGGAGCGGCGGACGCGACGAACGCGGCTTCGGCCCAGGCGGAGGGCATCGGCCTCTTCCGCACGGAGTTCTGCTTTCTCGATCGCACGGACGCCCCGAGCGTCGACGAGCAGATCGCCGCCTATCGAGGAGTGCTGGCGGCCTTCCCCGGACGCAAGGTCGTGGTGCGCACCCTCGACGCCGGCAGCGACAAGCCGCTGCCCTTCGCCAACACGGACTGCGAGGACAACCCGGCGCTCGGGGTCCGCGGTCTGCGGATCGCCAGACGTCGGCCGCAGCTTCTCGACGACCAACTGCGGGCTCTCGCACGGGCCGCCGCCGAGGAGGAGGCCGTGGTCGAGGTGATGGCGCCGATGGTCGCGACGGTCGATGAGGCCGCGGAGTTCGCCGACCGGTGCCGGGCGGCGGGGCTGGAGCGGGTCGGCATCATGATCGAGACCCCGTCGGCGGCTCTGCTCGCGGCCGAACTCTTCGAGGTCGTCGACTTCGTGAGCCTGGGTACCAACGACCTCGCGCAGTACACGATGGCGGCCGACCGACTGCTCAGCGAGTTGGGGGATCTGAACGATCCGTGGCAGCCCGCGGTGCTTCGTCTCATCGCCGTCGTCGGCGAGGCGGGCCGTGCGGTCGGCAAGCCGGTGGGGGTGTGCGGCGAAGCCGGCGGTGACCCGGCACTTGCTCCCGTGCTGGTCGGACTGGGCGTGACCTCGCTATCGATGGCTCCACGGTCGCTGGGTCGGGTGGCAGCGAAGCTGAGCGAGCTGTCCTCGGTGGAGTGCGCACGGGCCGCAGCCGCCGCGGTCGACGCTCCTTCGGCCGATGCGGCACGTGCGGCTGCGGCCGCCGCACTCGTCGACGGGTGAGCGAACCGGGTCAGCCCGCACCATATGCGGGCAGCGGCATACTCTCCGTTTCATTCTGATATCGACATGCGTGCTCCGTGACGCTGTGGCGGGCCGGCCCTTAAGCTCAGGGGAGAGGGGGCCGAGTGGCCACCCACGAGCAATCGGAGGGCTCATGTCCGCGCTGCGGTCCTTTTCGCGATCAACTCTCGGGCTGCTGGCCGTGGGGGCCGTCGTGGCCCTGTCCGGATGCACCCCGGCTCCTCAGACGACACCGAAACCGACCCCGTCGCCGGTCGAATCGGCACCGGAGCCCTATGCCGGCCCCGCGGTCTTCGTCGGCGACGAGCTCGACTGGTTCCTGCCGAGCGCGGAGGATATCGCGAGGATCCTGCCCGACGTCGGTGAGGTCGGCACGCCGACACCGTCATTGATCCAGGTCGCCGACGGCGGTGGTCCCGACCTCTCGCCGGCGATCTGCAACTCGTTGGTGTACGAACCTTCCCTGACGTCGATCGGCGCACGCTCCGTCACCTGGTCCAGCGCTGTGCCGGAGCAGAGGGACGGGTGGCTGCATGTGCTCCAGTTCGCCGACGAGGCGGCGGCGCAGGGGCTCATGGACACGTACGTCGACGCCGCTCAGCAGTGCGCGCAGTTCGCGTACGGGGGCGGCGCGTCGACGTTCGATTCGACCACGGCGGAGTCCGAGGACGGAGTTCGAGCCGTCGCGGGGTCGCTGGTGATCGATGACGGCTTCGGCGGCGGACACCGTCTCTACCAGGGGTATGCCTCGGTCGGCAATGTGCTCGTGAACTTCTGGCAGCCGTTCTCCGGTGAAGCCGCCTTCGACAGTGCGCAGGCCGCGTCCTTCCTTCGGGACCAGGCTTCCGCCGCCCAGAAGCGGCTGGTCGAGGAGCTGACCGCAAATCCGCCGGAGGCCCCTGCCTCCCCGCCCGCGGTCGACCCCGGAGCCGCGTGGAGCACGTGGGACGTGACCGTCGAGGGTATCGGACCGATCGTCCTCGGAACCGAGCTCGACGACGCCATCGCGGCGGTGCCGGGAGCGGAGGTCATCCGGTCGGAGTGGGCGGGCGGGCAGACCCGGATCGTCAGTCCCGACGGGGCTGCGTCGTTGCTTCTCTGGACGGACGACGGCGCCACCGTGGTGGTCGCCGCCTCGGTCGGCTTCGCCAACGTCGCGGATGAGCCGCGTGAGGACCCGGCTGCGCTGCCGGCGGCAGGCGATGTGAGGATCGGGGACACCGTGGCCGAAGCCATGAGCGCGTTCCCGGGCGGGACATCGATCAGGATCGTGTCGTCGGGGGAGTACCTGTACCAGTGGACGACTCGCGAGGGAGAGGCGATCCGGTTCCGCGTCGATCGCGACGCCGCGGACCCGGATGCCGTGATCACCGGAATCCTGACGGAGGACGCGACGCTGCGCCGGCTCCCCGACTTCGGCTGAGCTTCACCCGCGGGGGCGGGGCGCTCGGAAGGCTCGGCGGGGCTTCCGTTTGACTAACTGAACGATCGGTCGGTTAGTATGAGCGGATCGGGTGCTGCAGGTGCGCATCCGACCCGCTCGACGAGGAGGTCGACGATGACGGAAGCGACGACGCAGACGCCGGATGCCGTGCGCCCGAATCGAGCCATGATGGAACGTGACCGCGCATCGGCTGCACTGGGGCTCGTCGTCGAACGCGACGATCCGGGCCATGCGATCGTGTCGATGCGCGTGCGGGATGACATGACGAACGGCTTCCACATCACGCACGGCGGCTTCGTGTTCGCCCTCGCCGACACTGCCTTCGCGATCGCGTGCAACGAGGACGACCGGGTGACGGTCGCGGCGGGTGCGGACATCTCCTTTCTCAAGTCGACCGTGTCCGGCCAGACGCTCACCGCGACGGCGGTCCGACGGACGCGCACGGGCCGCTCCGGCATCTATGACGTGAGCGTCGTCGACGAGCATGGTGCGCCCGTCGCCGAGTTCCGCGGACGCTCCCGCACCACCAACCAGACCTTCTGATCCCCACCTCCGGAGCCCCTCGTGTCGACGACGACCGCAACGCCCTCCCGTGTCCGCCCTCCCGCAGCCGACGAGCTCGACGCCGAAGAGCGTATGAGTCGCGAGGAGATCGCGGCTCTCCAGCTCGAACGGCTTCAGCAGACCGTTCGCCATGCGTACGCGAACGTCCCTCTCTACACGCGCAAGTTCGATGATGCGGGTGTGCATCCGGATGACATCCGCACCCTGGATGACGTGCAGCGGCTGCCGTTCACGACCAAGGCGGATCTGCGCGAGACCTATCCGTTCGGGATGTTCGCGGTGCCGATGTCCGACGTCGCCCGCATCCACGCATCCAGCGGCACCACGGGCCGGCCGACGGTCGTCGGCTACACGAGGGGCGATCTCGACCGGTGGGCTTCTCTGGTGGCGCGTTCGCTGCGGGCGAGTGGCATCCGCGCCGGCATGAAGGTGCACAACGCCTACGGATACGGACTGTTCACGGGGGGACTCGGCGCGCACGCGGGCATCGAAGCGCTCGGTGCGACCGTCATCCCGATGTCCGGTGGCCAGACGGCCCGTCAGGTGCAGCTGATCCTCGATTTCGAGCCGGATGCGATCCTGTGCACTCCGAGCTATCTGCTCACGATCGCCGACGCGATGGCGGCGCAGGGGGTCGACCCGCGCTCCACGTCGTTGAAGGTCGCTGTTCTGGGCGCCGAGCCGTGGTCGAACGAGATGCGCCACGAGCTCGAACAGCGTCTGGGAATCGACGCTCTGGACATCTACGGACTCAGCGAGGTCATGGGGCCCGGGGTGGGCAACGAATGCCTCGAGACGAAGGACGGCCCGCACCTGTGGGAGGACCACTTCCTGCCGGAGATCATCGACGGCGAGAGCGGGGCGGTGCTGCCGGACGGGGAGCTCGGCGAACTCGTGTTCACCTCGCTGACGAAGGAGGCCTTCCCCGTGATCCGCTATCGCACCCGCGACCTCACCCGTCTGCTGCCGGGGACCGCGCGTGCGGGGATGCGCCGCATGGAGAAGATCACGGGCCGCAACGACGACATGATCATCCTGCGCGGGGTGAACCTGTTCCCCACCCAGATCGAGGAGCTGGTGCTGGGGATCGAACAG
The DNA here is from genome assembly GCF_004794435.1 of Microbacterium sp. K27. NCBI lineage: Bacteria > Bacillati > Actinomycetota > Actinomycetes > Micrococcales > Microbacteriaceae > Microbacterium > Microbacterium sp. K27. The sequence continues at coordinate 177,206 of NZ_SSDK01000046.1, read as the reverse complement.
CTGACGCCGCACTTCATCCTCGAGCTGTCGAAGGACGGCCGGATGGACACGTTGAAGGTGCGGATCGAACGCCACCCCGACCTGTCCGTCGAGACCTGCCAGAGCGCCGCGGAGGTGCTCGCGCAGCGCATCAAGATCTTCGTCGGGTCGACGGTCGCCGTCCAGCTGGAAGAGCCGGGGACGCTGCCGCGAAGCGAGGGGAAGTACAAGCGGGTGTACGACCTGCGGTGACGACGGGCGACACCCGGATCGCCTCGCGGCCGGCGATCCGGCCTGTGCGGCTGATCGGGTGCGAGACTGTGGGGTGATGTCCGAGATGCAGAGCACACGACGCGGCCGCCCCGGCTACGACCAGCAGGGGATCCTCGGCGTCGCCGTCGCCGCCTTCAACGAGCACGGGTACGACGCGACGTCGATCGGCATGCTCGCCGAGCGGCTCGGCCTGTCGAAGTCGGCGATCTATCACCACTTCGGATCGAAGGACGAGATCCTCGACCTCGCGCTCGACGCGGCGCTCAGCGGCCTGGAAGCCGTGGTCGAGAACCCGCTTCCGGAATCGGAGGATGGACCGGAGGCCTCGAACGCGGTGGACCGCCTCGAGCATGTGCTGCGCGGTGCCGTCCGTGTGCTCGTGGAGCAGCTGCCGGCCGTGACGCTGCTGCTGCGCGTACGGGGCAACACCGACGTGGAGCGCAAGGCGCTGATCCGCCGTCGGGCCTTCGACCGTCGGATCACCGCGCTGGTGTCGGAGGCGCAGAGCGAGGGCGCGTTGCGTGCCGACATCGATGCGAGCGTGGTCGCGCGTCTCGTGTTCGGGATGATCAACTCGATCGTCGAGTGGTACCGACCCGGGGGGCGCGAGGGCGCCGACCGTCTCGCCGACGACGTGGTCGCGATCGCCCTCGACGGGCTGCGCACGAACGACGACGCCGGAGTCCCTGCCGTCTGACCGGGATCCGGCGGTCGTTGCGACGCCGCCGTCAGACCTGCGCCTTCTCCTTCGCGACCAGCGTGAGCACATCGTAGGTGGCCACGATGTCGTCGTGCTGGTTCTTCAGCACGGCGTCCCAGCGCACCTCCCCGTACTCGTCGGTCTCCCGCGGAGTGATCTGCTTGGCGGTGAGCTCGACGCGGATGTCGTCGCCGGGGGAGACCGGCGTCACGAACCGCAGGTTCTCGAGCCCGGAGTTGGCGAGCACGGGGCCGGGCGCCGGGTCGACGAAGAGCCCCGCAGCCCACGACACCAGCAGATAGCCGTGGGCGACGCGTCCCGGGAAGAACGGGTTCGCTGCGGCCGAGGTCTCATCCATGTGGGCGTAGAACGTGTCGCCGGTGAATGCGGCGAACGTCTCGATGTCCTCGAGGGTGACGGTGCGGGAACCGCTCGCCACCTGGTCGCCCACATGGAGCTCGGCCAGCGACTTGCGGAAGGGATGCACTCCGTCGCTCTGCTCGTACGGGCGTGAGGTCGCTCCCTGATGCCAGACGCCGGTGAGGGCGGTCATCATCTCGGGCGAGCCCTGCACCGCGGTGCGCTGCATGTGGTGCAGCACGGCGCGGATGCCGCCGAGCTCCTCGCCTCCGCCCGCGCGCCCGGGGCCGCCGTGCACGAGGTTCGGGAGCGGGGAACCGTGCCCGGTCGAGCTGCGCGCATCATCGCGATCGAGGAAGAGCACGCGCCCGTTGTACGCGGCCATGCCGGTCGCGAGTGCGACAGCGACCTCGGGGTCGTGCGTGGCCACACTCGTCACGAGCGACCCTCCGCCCCGGGCCACGAGGGCGCTCGCCTCATCGAGGGTGCGGTAGCCGACGATGCTCGACACCGGGCCGAACGCCTCGATCTCGTTGACCGCCGCGCTTTCCGGGTCGGGGAACCGCAGCAGCATCGGCGCCACGAACGCACCGTCGGGGGCCGGCCCTTCGCTGCCGTCGCCGTGCCGGACGTTCGGTGCATCGGTCGTGCCGATCACGAGCTCTCCTCCGCCGGCCTGCAGGCGGCCGACCTGACGCAGCACCTCCTCGCGCTGCGCGATCGAGGCGAGCGGACCCATCGTCACGCCCTCGGCGCGGGGGTCGCCGAGGACGACACGTGTCGAGAGGCGTTCCCGGACTGCGGCGATGACGTCGTCGACGGCAGTCGTCGGCACGATCGCGCGGCGGATCGCCGTGCACTTCTGGCCGGCCTTGGTGGTCATCTCGGCGACGAGCTGCTTGACGTACGCGTCGAACTCGGGCGTGCCGGAGACGGCATCCGTCCCGAGGATCGAGGCGTTGATCGAATCGGTCTCGCTCGTGAAGCGCACACCTCCCGTCTGCACGGAATCGTGAGCGCGCAGCTGCTCGGCCGTCGATGCCGAACCGGTGAAGGCCACGAGGTCGCCCAGCCGCAGCTCGTCGAAGAGACCGGGCACGCTGCCCGAGACGAGCTGCAGCGAGCCGTCGGGAAGGAGCCCCGACTCCACCATCACGCGCACCATGGCTTCGGCGAGGTACCCGGTGGGGGTGGCGGGTTTCACCAGGGTCGGGACGCCGGCGAGGAACGCGGGCGCGAACTTCTCGAGCGATCCCCAGACCGGGAAGTTGAAGGCGTTGATCTGCACGGCGACGCCGCGGAGCCGCGTGTAGATGTGGCGGCCGAGGAAGGAGCCGTCCTTGGACAGGTTCTCCACGCCTCCGTCGACATACACCTTCGCGTTCGGCAGCTCGCGTCGGCCTTTGCTCGAGTACGCGAACAGCACGCCGATCCCGCCGTCGATGTCCACCCAGGAATCCTGCGCCGTGGCACCGGTGCGGCTGGAGAGCTCGTACAGCTCGGCCTTGCGCTCCGTCAGGGCGAGAGCCAGTTGCTTGAGGCGCACGGCACGCTGATGGAAGGTGAGCTCTCCCAGCGAGACCTGGCCCACGGTGCGGGCGTGCTCGAGTGCGGCGCCCAGATCGAGTCCCTCGGTCGAGACACGGGCCACGACCTCACCCGTCGACGCATCCCGGACCTCGGTGGTCTTCGCGTCGGACGACGGCGTCCACCACTCTCCCTGGACGTAGCTGGGGAGGGTCTCGATCATCTCTGTTCCTTTCATGTGGGTTCCTTTCATCAGGGTTCCCTTCATGAGGCGTCCCATTCGTAGAAGCCGCGTCCGCTCTTGCGGCCGAGGTGTCCCTCGGCGACCAGTCGACGCAGCAGGGCGGGAGGTTCGAAGCGCTCGCCCAGATGCGCGGCGAGGTACTCGGCGATGCCGAGCCGCACGTCGAGGCCGACGATGTCGGTGAGCCGGAGCGGGCCGACCGGGTGCTTGTATCCGAGCGTCATCGCGGCGTCGATGTCCTCGGCGGAGGCGACGCCTTCCTCGAGCATGCGGATCGCCTCGAGGCCGACGGCGACGCCGAGTCGGGAGGACGCGAACCCGGGGGCATCTGCCACCACGATCGGCGTCTTGCCCAGCGCCTCCACCCAGCTGCGGGCGGAATCGACGAGCGGGGGAGCCGTGGTCGCACCCCGCACGATCTCGACGAGCGCGGAGGCCGGCACGGGGTTGAAGAAGTGCATGCCGAGGAAGCGTGAGGGGTGATCGAGCACGGCGGCCAACTCATCGATAGAGATGGAGGAGGTGTTCGAGGCGATCGCCGCGTCGGGCGTGATCGCCGCCTCGACGCGTCGGAGCGCATCGATCTTGAGGGCGAGGTCTTCCGGCACCGCCTCGACGACGAGCGCGCACGACGCGAACAGCGCCGTACCCGTGCCCGTGGCGAGACGCTCCCGGTACCGGTCGACGGATTCGCCCGCCGTGCCTCTGGCGATCGAGGAGTCGACGGATTCGAGCACGCGGGCCGATGCCGATCTGGCCGCATCGGCATCGCGTTCGACGACGGTGACGCGGGAGCCTGCCAGCAGGAATGCGTGGGCGATCCCGGCGCCCATGCGTCCGCCGCCGAGCACCCCCACGTGTCGCGGGGCCGGGGAACTGCTCTCGGTCATCGGTCTCTCCGCTCCAGGAAGTCGGTCATCCGCCGGAACTTCTCCGGACTCTCGAAGAGCTCGGCCTGCGCTTCCAGGTCGACGGCGGGGTGGTGGTCGCGCGGCGCGCGGAAGACACGCTTGGTCGCGATGGTGGCTGCCCGGTCGTTGCGGGCGATGCGATCGACGAGGGCATGGGCGGCGGGCAGAAGCTCCGCGGTCTCATGGATCGCCGATACGAGACCGATGCGCAGCGCCTCATCGGCCTTCACGGTGCGACCGGTGAGCAGCAGCTCGATGGCCCTGGCGTCTCCGATGATCTCCTTCAGGCGCCACCCTGCGCCCGCTGCGGCGAGGATGCCCAGCCCGGTCTCGGGGTTGCCGATGGCGAGCGATGGCGTGGCGATGCGGATGTCCGCGGCATAGGCGAGTTCGGCTCCTCCACCGAGGGCGTACCCGTCGATCGCGGCGATGACCGGCATCGGCAGCTCGGCCAGCCGGATGAACGCGTGGGCGTTGATCCCACGAAGCGCATCGGCCGCACGGCGCTCGCGCAGCTCGGCGATGTCGGCGCCCGCGGCGAACACTCCTCCGGCCCCGGTGAGGATCAGCGGGCGCGGCACGGCTTCGAGTTCGGCGCACAGCACGTGGATCGCGTCGATCGTGGCCTGGTCGATCGCGTTGCGCTTGTGCGGTCGGTGGAGCGTCGCCACCACGCGGTCGTCGTGACGCTCGACGACGAGCGGTCCGCTGGCGAGGGGGCCGGCGGCCATCAGACCTTCTCCACGATCACGGCTGCGCCCTGCCCCACGCCGACGCACATGGTGGCGAGTCCGTATCGAGAGCCTTCGCGCTCCATGCGGCCGAGGAGGGTGACGAGCAGACGGGATCCGGAGGAGCCGAGCGGATGGCCGAGGGCGATGGCCCCACCGTCGGCGTTCACGCGCGACTCGTCGAGTCCGAGTCTTCTGATGCAGGCGATGGATTGCGTGGCGAACGCCTCGTTGAGCTCGATCGAGCCGATGTCGTCGATGGAGAGCCCGGATCGACGCAGCGCCTTCTGCGTCGCAGGAACCGGGCCGAGGCCCATGACCTCGGGAGCCAGGCCCGCACTGGTGCCGGTGACGATGCGGGCGCGCGGGACCAGACCGTAGCGTTCCACGGCCTCCGCACTCGCGACCGTGATGGCGGAGGCGCCGTCGTTGAGGGCGCTGGAGTTGCCGGCGGTGACGACCTGACCGCCGGCCACGACGGGACGCAGGCGCGCAAGCCCCTCGAGGGTCGTCTCCGGACGGGGGCCCTCGTCCACGCGGACCTCCGCACCGGCGCTGACGGCGGCGTCGAGGGGGACGCCGACGATCTCCGCCTCGAAGCGTCGGTCGGCGATCGCCGCGGCGGCGCGCTGCTGCGATCGCAGTGCGAACGCATCCGCTTCTTCGCGGGTGATGCCGTCGACGCGAGCGACCTCCTCTGCGGTCTCCGGCATCGTGAACGTCGCCTTCTCTCGTGCGAGCAGGCGGGGGTTCGGGAATCTCCAGCCGATCGAGGTGTCGAAAGCAGCGCCCGGCTTCGCCCAGGCCTTCTCCGGTTTGGCCTGCACCCAGGGGGCGCGTGTCATCGACTCGACGCCGCCGGCGACGATGAGGTCGGCATCACCGGAGCGGATCGCCTGCGCTGCCATCGTGACGGCCGACATCCCGGAGGCGCACAGCCGGTTGACCGTGATGCCGGGCACGGTGTCGGGGAGGCCCGCGAGCAGGACGGCCATCCGGGCGACGTTGCGGTTGTCTTCCCCGGCCTGGTTGGCCGCACCGAGGATCACCTCGTCGATCTCCGCCTGCAGGGGGTCGATCCCCGCGCGCCGCACCGCTTCGCGCACGACGATCGATGCGAGGTCGTCGGGGCGCACGGAGGCGAGGGCGCCGCCGTAGCGTCCGACCGGGGTGCGTACGCCTCCGACGAGATATGCCTCGGTCATGCGGAACTCCTGACTTCGTTGTCTCGACGGCGACCGTCGTCCGGCTGATCGGTCTGTCCGGACGATCGGCCCGAATTACTGACCGATCGTCCGGTAATTATGGCACAGGCGCGGTGACCACCGCGATCCCGCGTCGTCGATCGGCTCGTCAGGTGTGCAGATCCACGCCCTTCGTCTCTTTGACGAGCGAGACGCCGATGAGCGAGATCACGGCGGCCACGGCGATGTAGACGCCGATCGTCCATGCCGCGTGGAACTGGTTCATCAGAGCCTCGGCGATCATCGGTGCGAAGGCTCCGCCGAGGATGGCGCCGAGGGCGTACCCGATCGAGACGCCCGAGTAGCGCACGTTCGCGGGGAACATCTCCGCGTAGAGGGCGGCCTGAGGGCCGTACGACAAGCCGAGGGCGAACGTCATCACGAACAGCGCCACGAAGTACCAGAGGATGTTCGCGGTATCGATCAGGAACCACATCGGCACCGCCCAGAGCGCGAGCGCCACGTAGCCGATCTGGAAGGTGCGGATGCGGCCGAGTCGATCGGAGAGATGTCCGCCCCACAGGGTGAAGATGAGCCAGCCGAACGAGGCGAGCGTCGTCGCCAGCAGCACCGGCGGACGTTCCATGCCCAGCGTCGTGACGGCGTAGGTCGCGAAGAAGGCGATGAGCAGGTAGCCCGCCGCGTTGTTCGCGATGAAGATGATCGCGGTCAGGACGACCTGCTTGGTGTTCTGGCGGAACAGGCGGCTCAGCGGGGCGGAGGCCTCCTTGCGGCGACGTCGCAGATCCTCGAAGACCGGGCTCTCGTCGACCGCGCGACGGATCACGTAACCGACAGCGATGAGCACGATCGAGAGCAGGAACGGGATGCGCCACCCCCACTCGAGGAAGGCCTCCGGCGACATCGAGCTGGTGAGCACCCACAGTGTCGAGGTCGCGAGGATCATGCCGACAGGCACGCCGATCTGCGGAAAGGCCCCGAAGAGCCCTCGTCGGTTGTTCGGTGCATGCTCGACTGCCATCAATGCCGCGCCGCCCCACTCGCCACCCGCGGAGAACCCCTGCACGATGCGGAGCAGGATGAGCAGGATGGGCGCGGCCACGCCGATGGCCGCGTACGTCGGCAGGAGACCGATCAGAGACGTGGACAGTCCCATCATGATGAGTGTGAGCACGAGCATCTTCTTGCGCCCGAGCTTGTCGCCGAGGTGGCCGGCGACGATCGCCCCCAGGGGGCGGAAGAGGAACGAGATGCCGATCGTGGCGAAGGAGAGCACCTGCGCGAAGCCGGGACTCTCCTCGGCGATGGGGGCGAGGAACAGGGGCGCGAGGACCAGCCCTGCGGCCTGGGCGTAGATGAAGAAGTCGTACCACTCGATCGACGTACCGACGAGGGTGCCGGCGAGCACCCTCCGTTCTTCGGCGGGCATTCGTGCGGACGAGGTGCGGTCGGACACTGCTGACGTCATGCGAACTCCGTTGTTCTGCGATTCCGGGGGGAGAGGGCGATGAAGCACTCCGGTTATTCATGACCGAATGGTCGGTCAGTAATCGCCGAGCGTACCGCATAGCGCGCAGTGTCGGAGGGTGAGTGGTCTGGTCGGTATATGTCCGATAGGGCATGCGACTTATATCGTTCTGATCTCGACCCGCTCCTCCGTATTACGCCATCGAGTGGGGAAACTCTACGATCGCTGTCAGGGGCACCAGGGCGGTGGTCAGTACAACTTGACGGAGGTTCGCATGGCGCGCTCCAGGTTCGCACGCATCAAATTCAGTGGTGTCGTTCTGACCGCACTTCTCGCGCTCACGGCATGCACCCCGGGGATGGATCCGGAACCGACACCGACAGCTGCTCCGGAGACGCCATCACCGGAGCCGTATGCCGGACCAGCCATCTTCACCGGCGATGAGTTGACCGCACTTCTGTTCACGTCCGACGAGATCGCTGCTCTGCTCCCCGGTTCGACGGAGATCGGCGAACCCTCCTCTGTTCTTGCGCAGATTTCCGACGGCGGGGGTCCGCTGCCGATCCCGGAGATCTGCAGCGTCCTCTTCGTCGAGCAGTCGCTGTGGAGCATCGGGTCGCGCAATGTGCGCTGGACGACGACAGCTGATTCGGACTATCGCTTCGGCGCCATGATGGCTCTGCAGTTCGCCGACGAGGCCCACGCCCAAGCGCGCATGGACCAGCTCGTCGAGGCATCCTCGCAGTGCGCGAACTTCGATTTCGCCGGCGCCGCGACATTCGAATCGGTCCGGCCTGTGGAATCGGACGACGTGCGAGCGGTTGCCGGTACGGTGACGCTGCCGGAGAGCGAGGGCGGAAACTCGACATTCCTGGGGTATGCGGCCGTGGGCAACGTGCTCGTGCAGGTGTCTCAGTCGATCAACGGTGAGGCCATCCCCGACGCTGAGGTGATCACGAAGAAGCTCCACGAACGTGCGGAGGAAGCTCGGGCCGCGCTCACGCAGGAATTCACCGCGAACCCTCCGACACCCGATGCCGAGGCTGAGACCGATGAATCGGCGCCGTGGAGCGAGTGGGCGATCTCGGCTGGTGGTGTCGGGCTGATCCACCTGGGAGATCCGATCGCCGATGCGGTCGCCGCAGGGCAGGCCGCTCGGGTTATCGAACCCGCAGGCGCGGGCTATCCGTGGAAGCTTGTGAACGCAGAAGGTACCGGGTCGATACTGGTCGCCACGACGGATGACGGTTCCGCCGTGGCATCGATCACCGTCGGCAATGAGCGTATCTTCGACGAGGATGCCCAGGACGGCGCCGCGCTCCCCCTTCGAGGCGGCGTTCGGGTGGGTGCTCCGATCGCCGACGCGATCGCGGCATTTCCCGGTGGGACGACGGTCACCGTCGCCTCGTCCGGAGACGACTGGTACGACGTTGCGACGCGCGACGGCCGTCTCTTCCGATTCCACACCGATCGTGACGTCGTCGACCCCGGTGCGGTGATCATCGGAATCACGGTGGAGGACGCGACAAAGCGCCCTCTCAGGTTCTCGTGATCGGAGTCTGAGTCCACCGCACTGCGGCAGACTCAGACCCTCCCGAACGCGCGCAGCGGATGCTCGATGAGCTCGGTCACCCGCCGCAGGAAGCCCGCGGCGTAGCCGCCGTCGCACACCCGGTGGTCGAACGCGAGGGAGAGCTGCACGATCCGGCGCGCCACGATCGCCCCCTCCACGACCCACGGTCGCTCGATGATCCGGCCGATGCCGAGGATCGCCACATCGGGGTGGTTGATGATCGCGGCCGAGCCGTCGACCCCGAGGCCGCCGTAGTTGTTGAGGGTGAACGTCGATCCCCGCAGGCGCTCCGGCGGCATCGTCCCGGAGCGCGCCGTGGCGGTGAGCTCGCGCAGCGCCGTGTCGAGCTGCGCGACCGTGAGCGCGTGCGCGCGGGGGGCCACCGGAACAAGGAGCCCCCGTTCGGTGTCTGCCGCGATGCCGAGGTTCACGCCGTCGAACGAGATGATCTCGTCCCCGCTCTCGCTGAGGCGCGATGCGAGCACGGGATAGTCCTCGAGGGCGAGCAGGACGAAACGTGCGAGGAGCGCGGTCACCGACGGAGCCTTGCCTCCCGCCGGTGCCATCTGCGAACGCAGGTCCCACAGCGCGGTGGCATCGACGTCGACCCAGACGGTGGCCTCGGGGATCTCGGAACGACTGCGGGAGAGTTTCGCGCTCACGGCCTTGCGCAGTGGCGACATCCGCTCGCGGGAGCGCACGCCGAGACCGTCGACCGTCTCGGCGAGCGGGTGTCCGGGCGTGCCGCCGCCTGCGGTGGAGCCGTCATGGTGTGCAGCGGCAGCGTCCACGGCAGCGTCCACGGCAGTGTCCACGGCAGTGTCGACGGCGTTCTCGACGGCGGCCCGCAGCACGTCTGCGCGCGTCACGGCGCCGTCGGTGCCGGTCGCGGCGATCGAGTGCACGTCGAGACCGAGGTCCCGAGCGAGTCGGCGAACGAGCGGGGAGCGGACAGCGACAGGTCTGCGGTCGGCCGATCGCGACGGAGGAGGAGTCGCGGGGGTGCTCGGGGCGGAAGGGACCGCGGTCGGCATGGGGATCGATGCTGTCGCCGGTGCCCGAGACGCAGACACCGAGGCGGCTGACGGACGGCGTCGCCCCATGGCGGGACGCGCGGTGGTGCCGTAGCCGATGAGCACGTTCCCCGAACCCGCGCGCTCCTCTTCGCGGTAGGCCTCGTGCTCGGGCTGCGCCGGTCCGGCGGTGGGCGCGGCCGGAGACGGCAGGGAGTCCGCCACCTCGAGCACGGGGGCACCGACGTCGATCGTGTCGCCGGCGATGCCGTGCAACGCGGTGACGATGCCGGCGAACGGCGACGGCAGCTCGACGATGCTCTTCGCGGTCTCGACCTCGGCGATCGGCTGATCGGTCGTGATGGTGTCTCCCACCGACACGAGCCACTGCACGAGTCCGGCCTCGGTGAGGCCTTCGCCGAGGTCGGGCAGGAGGAACACCTGCGTGCCGGCATGCGGCTTCAGCGGGGTGCTCATGCGTCGTCCTCCCAGTGCAGCGTGTCGATCGCGTCGAGCACGCGATCGACGTCGGGCAGGTACCAGTGCTCGAGCTTCGGCGGGGCATACGGAGTGTCGAAGCCGGTCACCCGTCGCACGGGAGCTGCGAGGTACTCGAAGCAGCGCTCGAAGACGCGAGCCTGGATCTCGGATGCGACGCTCACGTATCCCGGGGCCTCGGCGATGACCACGGCGCGGCCGGTCGACTTCACGGCGGCCGCCACCGTCGCATCGTCGAACGGCGAGAGTGAGCGCACGTCGACGACCTGCACGCTGCGCCCCTCGGCGGCGGCGACGTCGGCGACGTCGAGCGCGAGCGGAACCGATGACCCGTATGCCAGGAGCGTCACGTCGGAACCCTCACGGGCGATTCGGGCCGTTCCCAGGTCGGCGGTGACCGAGGTGTCGACCTCGCCCTTGGCCCAGTAGAGCTTCTTCGGTTCGAGGAAGACCACAGGGTCGGGGGAGGCGATCGCCGCACGCAGCAGCGAGTAGGCATCCTGCGGAGTGGACGGGCTGACGACCGTGAGGCCGGGCGTGTGTGCGTAGTACGCCTCGGACGAGTCGCAGTGATGCTCCACCCCGCCGATGCCGCCGCCGAAGGGGATGCGGATCACCAACGGCATCCGCATGCCGCCCCGGGTGCGGTTGCCGAGTTTGGCGACGTGGCTGACGACCTGCTCGAAGGCGGGGAGGGCGAACGCATCGAACTGCATCTCGACCACGGGACGAAGGCCGTTCATGGCCATGCCGACAGCGGTGCCGACGATGCCGGATTCCGCGAGCGGGGTGTCGAAGCAGCGCTCTTCGCCGAAGCGGGCGGTGAGACCGTCGGTGATGCGGAAGACGCCGCCCAGCGCGCCCACGTCTTCGCCGAACACCACGACATCGGGATCGGACTCGATGGCATCGGCCAGGGCACGGTTCAACGCGGCGGCCATCGTCATCGTCGTCACCGTGGCGGCTTCGCTCTCGGTGCGGGTGTCGTCCTGTGCGATCGTCATCGGCGTGCTCCGTTCATCGCGGCTCCGGCTCCGGCTCCGGCATCGGTGAGACGCGACCGTTCGATCTCGCCGCGCAGCAGGTCCCACTGCTCGTCGAGCTGAGCGGATCGGGTCTCGGTCACGAAGCGGAACAGGTCTTCGGGGTCGAGAACGGTGTCGGTGTTCAGCGCGGTCCGCATCGCTGCGGCGATCTCTTCGGCTCCCGAGGCGAAGCGCTCCTCGGTCGCGGTGTCGAGCGCGCCGGTGGCGGTCAGGTGCGCCCGAAGGCGCAGCAGCGGGTCACGGGCGATCCAGGCCTGCACCTCGTCGCGCTCCCGGTAGCGGGTGTCGTCGTCGGCGTTGGTGTGCGCCTGCATCCGATACGTGTGCGCCTCGACGAGGCTCGGCCCTCCGCCGGCGCGGGCGCGAGACATGGCCTCGTCGAGCACGGCGACCACGGCGGCGACGTCGTTGCCGTCGACCCGCTGCCCGGGCATCCCGTAGCCGATGGCCTTGTGGGCGAGCGAGGGGGCGGCCGTCTGGCGAGAGAGCGGGACCGAGATCGCGAACTCGTTGTTCTGCACGAAGAAGACCACGGGGACGTGGAACACCGCGGCGAAGTTCATGGCTTCGTGGAAGTCGCCCTCACTGGTGGCGCCGTCGCCGCAGAGCGCGAGGACGACAGTGTCCTCGCCCCGATGCTTCGCCGCCTGGGCGAAGCCGACGGCGTGCAGCAGCTGGGTGGCGAGCGGAGTGGCCTGCGGGGCGACGCGGTGTGCGCGCACGTCGTACCCCGAATGCCAGTCGCCCTTGAGGAGCACCATCGCATCGGCGGGGTCGACACCGCGCGCGATGACGGCGACCGAGTCGCGATAGGTGGGGAACAGCCAATCCGTGGCGCCGAGCGACATGGCGGCACCGACCTGGCAGGCTTCCTGCCCGTGCGATGACGGGTAGACGGCGAGGCGGCCCTGGCGCACGAGGGCTCCGGCCTGATCGTTGATGCGCCGGCCCTCGACGAGCCCGCGGTACGCCGCGAGCAGCGTGTCCGAATCGGGGAGCGCATACCGCTCGTCGGCGACGGCCGTTCCGTCTTCGTCGATCAGTTGCACCGCGGTGTCGCGCGGGAGCAGGTCGGTGTGCAGCATGCGTTCGCCCTCCTTGCCGAACTCGATGAGGACAGCATGCCTGTGGGGTGTCACTCATCCAAGATCTTTTGCGGAATCGTGGATGAAAGCGCGCCACATGAGGCATTCTTGAGCGAAGTGTCAGAAATTCTGCATCGAGGAAGGGGTCGCATGGTCGCTCTGGATGAGACGGATCGGGCAATCCTCGAGGAACTGCGTCAGGATGCGCGCGCGTCGATGACCGCGATCGCGGATGCCGTGCACATCTCGCGCGCCGGTGCGCACGCGAGGATCAAACGGCTCACCGACACAGGCGTCATCACGGGTTACACGGTGCGCACCGACCCTGTGCTGCTCGGGCACCACGCCAGTGCCTACGTGACTCTCGCGATCGAGCAGGCGACCTGGCAGGCGGTGAGCGAACGGCTGCGCTCGATACCCGAGATCGAGCACATGGCGCTGGTCGGTGGCGACTTCGACGTGATCCTGCTGGTGCGTGCGAACGACGCCCGCGATCTGCGTCGCATCGTGCTGGAGGACATCCAGGCGATCCCCTCGATCCGCTCGACGAGGACGACGCTGATCTTCGAGGACTATCCGCGCAACTGAACGAACGACGACACGACGACGATCCCGATGCACAGGACCCCGAATGCCGTTGCGAGAGCGGTGAGGGCGACGAGCAGCCCTCCGCCGGGCGCCGTGATCCGCGCCGAGCCCGGCGGCGTCGCGCCCGGAAGTGTCGAGTGCAGCCATGCGGTCATCCGCAGCTGACGTCGGCGTGCCGCGAACCAGAGGGCGCAGGCCGCCACGAGGCCGACAGCACCGGGGACGAACCCCCACGCGGTGAAGGCGGGCGGTAGCAGCAGAGGGAAGATGCGCAGCGACACCAGCGAGCCGATGGCGATCGCGAGGGCCGTGCGGCGCCAGGCGAGTTCGGTGCGCTCGGGTTGCAGGCCCGGATCGAAAGGCCCCTGTGCGTGTGGCCCCGGAGCATCCGGTCGTCCGGCATCCGACCTGCGAGCCGTCACCGCCAGAGCACCCCGGCCAGGACGAGCAGGCCGACGACCGTCACCACGATCGCGAGCACCACGGCAGAGAATGCTCCGGGCAGTGGGCGGGAGCGACGCATCGCACGTTCGGCGCGCATCCACTCCCACCAGGCCAGCGGTGCGACGGCAGTGCCGGTGACGATCAGCACCAGCGAGGCTGCGAGACGGAAGCCGGCGTGGAGGTCGAGGCCGAGCACCTCGAGGGCGACGCCACCGGCGATCAGCGCGAGCCCGGTGCGCGTCCAGGCGAGAAACGTCCGCTCGTTCGCGAGGGAGAAGCGCGGATCGGGCTCCTCACCGGTTTCGTAGACCGAGGCGGGGAAACGTCGCATCGCCTCATCGTAGCGGCGCGGGCAGATCGTGAAGGGTCGGCGCGAGGAGCGGGCGACGTCAGCCGATCGTGAGCTCGAACCCGTCGGCCGTGGGGGAGACAGCGACCTGGGAGAGGTCGGTGACCAGGACTGTCGGGTGGTGGGCCGCGGCGTGCGTGCCCACGCCGACGACGCGCATTCCCGCAGCGAGGCCCGCCTGGATGCCCGCACCGGAGTCTTCGAACACGACACAATCCGCCGGAGCGATCCCGAGCAGCTCTGCCGCGCGGAGGAACCCTTCGGGGTCGGGCTTGGAGGCGGACACATCCTCGGCCGTGACCTTCTGTGCGGGAACGGTGAGGCCCGCGGCCCGCATCCGTGCGGTCATGAGTGCGACGTTCGCGGAGGTGACGATCGCGTGTGGGAAGGGCCGCAGCGCATCGAGCAGCGCACGTGCGCCGGGGATCTCGATCACTCCGTCGACGTCACCCGCCTCGTTCGCGAGCATGATGTCGTTCTCGTGGAGGTTGATCGCATGATCGCGCTCCGGAAGCATGATCGCCATGCTCTGATGGCCCTGTCGCCCGTGCACGGTGCGCAGCACCGTCTCCGGATCGATGCCGTGCGGCTCTGCCCATGCGAGCCACAGCCGTTCCACGACGGCGGTCGAGTCGACGAGGGTGCCGTCCATGTCGAGGAGGGCGGCGCGGGCGGCGATGGTCTGGGTCACCCGTCCAGGCTAGTCGCACACGCGACGAACGCACGGGCGCGCGCAGGCCGGTGCGCGGCGTGCGCGGCTTCTAGGATGTGGACCGGGAAGGACGAGGATGAACGCACTCGCGAGCAGGGTGATGCAGGTGCTGCGTCAGGTGCGCGGCCCGGCGACGGCGGAGGCCGTCTTCGAGGCGACGGCGCTGATCGTCGGCGCCGGTTTCTTCGTCGCAGGATTCCTGATCGGACTCCCGGTCTTCTGGGGCCACGACCTGGCGATCAGCGGCAGCGGCTCGATCGGAGTCTTCGCGGCGTACGGGGGCGCGATCACCGCCGTCATCGCCTTCACCCTCGGGCGCGTCGCCGTGCGACCCGCGCAGCCCGACCCCCGCGCGGCGCGCGACGGTTTCAGCGTGCCGGGGGATCGGCTGCGGTGGTACGACCTCACCGCCATCGCCTTCGCGCATGCGGCCATCGCGTACCTCGGCTGGCTCGGCGTCGCCGAGCTCCTCGAGCGGAGCTTCACCGATGCCCCGGTGTTCCCGTTCCCCGGCGCCATCCTGGTGGCGGTTGCCTTCGCGCTGACCGGATACGTCTGTTTCCTCAGTGCCGTCGCCCTGACCCCGATGGTGCTGTCGCTGGTGCTCGCCGTCTTCCTCGTGGTCGGCGCATTCGCCAGCATGCTCGCCTCCAGCGACGTGCACTGGTGGCGCGACAACCTGTCGGCGCTCGGCATGAGCACCAACAGCGCATCGGTCGCGTTCAATGTGACGCTGGTCATCGCCGGGGTGATGATCACGACGATCTCCCGCTACGCGACCGCGGGGCTCCCGGCCAAGAGCCCGGAGGAACGGCGAGGACGCTTCATGGTGCGCGGCGGACTGATCCTGATGGGCATCTTCCTCGCGTGCGTCGGTATCTTCCCGGTGGACGAGTTCTTCCTCCTGCACAACACCGTCGCGACGGGTATGACCGTGGTGTTCGGGATCGTCGTGGTCGGCCTGCCGTGGTTCCTGCCGACCATCCCTCGTGTGTTCGTGGCCTTCGGGTGGACCTACGTGCTGGTGATCATCCTGCTCGCGGCCTTCTTCGCGGTCGGCTACTACAACCTCACCGCTGTCGAGCTGATCGCCGCCGTGCTGATCTTCAGCTGGATCATCGTGTTCCTCCGCACGGCGGGGTCGGTCACCGCACCGGCGGTCTCGGCCGATGCAGCGACCGAGACGGGCTGACGAGGCGGGCTGACGAGGCGGGCTGACGAGGCGGGCTGACGAGGCGGTCGCGCCGGGGCTAGTCCCAGATCGGATCGTCGGGGTCGGGGGAGTCCGTGCCGTCGGCGTCGGTCATGATGCGCGCTTCGGCGATCCACGACGTCAGAGAATCGTCGTGGAGCATATGAGGTCGTGGCGGGCCGAGAAGCTCGGGGATCGTCACGATGCTCAGCGGCTCGTCGCTCGCGAAGATGACGACGTTGCCCAGTGGCCCTTCATCATCTTCCGGTTCGGCGTCGAGGACGACGGCGACGTGGTCGAACACGGTGCGCAGGGTGGCCGCCTGTCGCCGTGAGTACTCGAACGGGTGCCCGTCGAGCAGGTTCACGGCCACGACGCCCGCCGCGGCGGAGCGTGCGGCGACGCGGCGGTAGAACTCCTGGCTGGCCACACGATGTCGGATGACCGCGGCATCCCACAGATCCACGACGGTGAACTGCGTATCCACCCAGTCGGTGTCGATCGCGGTGCTCTCCGCTGCAGCCGCGGCGACCGCGGGGACAGAGGACGAGGGCGCCGACGAGCGCTTCTCGTCGGGGAGATCCGCGTCTGCGACCGCTCGTGCATCGCCGAAGATGACGCGCAGATCGGTGCCGGAGGGCAGCGGCAGGGCGGCGACCACCGCGGTGTAGAGGGCGGGTTCGAACTCCACCGCGAGCTGCGGGGACCCGGCACGCGTGGCCGCGACGTAGCGTGCCAGCGTGAGTGCTCCGGCGCCCAGATGCACGGTGAACAGCGGGGCACCGGGCTCCGCCGCGGCGTCCATCGCTCTGGCGATGTGCTGGATGTAGGCGTATTCGAGCGCGGTGGGATCGGTCATCGAGACGACGGATTGCGGAATCCCATCGACGCTGAGCTCGAAGCGACCGGGTCGTCTCTTCGACTCCATCAGCTTCGCCTTGCGATTGTCGAGCATGAGCGAGAACACCCGGCGATTCCTTGGCACCCGTCGATCCTAGATCGGGCGACGTCCGTCGGAGGCAACCTTCCGGGCAACGGCCGGACGGTTCGTCGCACGCGGCTACCCTGGAAGGAACATGGCACATCTTCTCGGGGCTGAAGCCCTCCACCTCGAATATCCGACCAGGGTCGTCTTCGACTCCGTGACCCTCGGCATCGAGGAGGGCGACCGCATCGGCATCGTCGGCCGCAACGGCGACGGCAAGTCGAGCCTGCTCGGAATGCTGGCAGGCATCAAGGAACCGAACTCCGGACGCGTCACGGTGCGCGGAGGAACGCGGATCGGCGTGCTCGATCAGGCCGACAACCTGCCAGACGACCTCACCATCAGTGCGGCGGTCGTCGGCGACACCCCGGAGTACGAGTGGGCGGGCGATGCGCGGATCCGCGACGTCATCGAAGGGCTGCTCACCGACCTCCCGTGGGATGCCGAGATCGGTTCTCTCAGCGGTGGGCAGCGGCGTCGGGTGTCGCTCGCGAAGCTCCTCACCGGAGACTGGGACGTCATCGCCCTCGACGAGCCGACCAACCATCTCGACGTCGAAGCGATCACCTGGCTCGCCGGACACCTCAAGAAGCGCTGGTCGCCGAACTCGGGCGCCCTCATGGTCGTGACGCACGACCGATGGTTCCTCGATGAGATCAGCACCGAGACCTGGGAGGTGCACGACCGCATCGTCGAGCCCTTCGAGGGCGGCTACGCGGCGTACATCCTGCAGCGCGTCGAGCGCGACCGGATGGCGGCCGCCACCGAGGCGAAGCGTCAGAACCTCGCCAAGAAGGAGCTCGCGTGGCTCCGCCGTGGCGCTCCGGCCCGCACGGCCAAGCCGAAGTTCCGCATCGACGCGGCCAATGAGCTCATCGCCGACGTCCCCGAGATCCGCGACAAGGTGTCGCTGCAGTCGCTCGCCGTCTCGCGACTCGGGAAGGACGTGGTCGACCTGCTCGACGTCGGGGTGACCTACCCGACGGCGGACGGCGGCGAGAAGGTCGTGCTGCGCGACATCGAGTGGCGCATCGCGCCGGGGGAGCGCACCGGGATCCTCGGTGTGAACGGCGCCGGCAAGTCGACGCTGCTCGGCCTCATCTCCGGCACCGTGGAGCCGACCGTCGGACGGGTCAAGCGCGGCACGACGGTGAAGGTGCAGACCCTC
This sequence comes from Microbacterium sp. K27, assembly GCF_004794435.1. Taxonomy (NCBI): domain Bacteria; kingdom Bacillati; phylum Actinomycetota; class Actinomycetes; order Micrococcales; family Microbacteriaceae; genus Microbacterium; species Microbacterium sp. K27. The sequence goes on along the minus strand of NZ_SSDK01000046.1, from coordinate 159,155 downwards.
ACACAGCGGCTCGACGAGCTCACCCAGCACTGGAACGACCCGGTGCGTGTGATCATCTCGGGCCTGCGCACCTCCTACACGATGGGGGCCGGCTCCAAGGCGCAGGACCTCACGCCCGGGCAGCTGCTCGAACGGCTCGGGTTCGACTCCGCCCAGCTCTCCACTCCGGTCAAGGATCTCTCGGGTGGACAGCAGCGTCGCCTGCAGCTGCTTCTCGTGCTGCTCGACCAGCCGAACGTGCTGATCCTCGACGAGCCGACCAACGACCTCGACACCGACATGCTCGCCGCGATCGAGGACCTTCTCGACTCCTGGTCGGGCACGCTCCTGGTCGTCAGCCACGACCGGTACTTCCTGGAGCGCGTCACCGACCAGCAGTACGCGATCCTCGACGGTCACCTGCGTCACCTCCCGGGCGGGGTCGACGAGTATCTGCGACTGCGTCACCTGCAGTCCTCCACCGGGTCGAAGCAGACCGCGACGGCCGCAGCGACGGCGACGGCCACAGCTGCCGCGAAGGGGCTCGACGGTGCGGCACTGCGCACAGCGCAGAAGGAGGTGTCCGCCCTCGAGCGACGCATCCAGAAGCTCACGCAGCAGGTGAACGCCGCCAAGACCGCGCTGGCGGACCACGACCAGTCCGACTATGCGGGTCTCGGCGACCGGATGAAGAAGATCAGCGAGCAGCAGGCCGAGATCGAGGAGCTGGAGCTGCGCTGGTTCGAACTCACCGACGAGATCGGCTGACGGAGGAATATCCTTCTCCCAACGCTGTTGGGAGGTAGGGATGGAAGGCCTCGAAGTAACTGTCCTGCTCGGACTCACGATTCTCGTCGGAACCCTGATCGCCCCGCGCGTGCGTCTCGCGCTGCCCCTCGTCCTCGTCATCTTCGGACTGCTGCTGGGGTTCGTGCCTCCGCTGCGCGAAGTGCAGCTGCCTCCCGAGACGGTGCTGCTGCTGTTCCTGCCCGTGATGCTCTTCTGGGAGAGCCTCACCACGTCTCTGCGGTCGATCCGCCGTGACTTCCGCTACATCCTGCCGATGAGCACAGTGCTGGTCGTCGCCTCGGCGTTCGCGGTCGCCGGTATCGGAGTGCTGTTCGGGATGCCGTGGGAGATCGCCCTCATCCTGGGTGCCGCGGTCGCGCCGCCGGATGCCACGGCCGTCGCCGCCCTCGGGCGTCTGCTGCCGCGCCGCATGTTCATGAAGCTCAAGGCCGAGAGCCTGACCAACGACGGCACAGCCCTGGTGCTGTACGCGATCGCGGTGTCGCTGGCGCTCGGCGGCCAGATCACCCCGCTGTCGGTCACGCTCGACGTGCTGGTCTCCTATGTCGGCGGCATCGCGGCCGGTGTCGTCGTCGCGGCTCTCGGGTACCTGCTGCTGCGGCGCACGTCGTCGACGATCGTGATCAACGTCGCTCTGCTCCTGATCCCCTTCACGGCGTTCCTCGTCGCCGAGATGGTGCACGCCTCCGGTGTGCTGGCGGTCGTGGTCGCGGGTCTCATCGTCGCCTACGTGTCGCCGAGGGTCACGACGGCCTCTTCCCGGCGGCAGGCCGACGCGGCGTGGCCGTTCGGCGTCTTCCTGCTCAACGGCGCCCTGTTCGTCCTGATCGGGCTCGAGGTGCAGTACGTCGTGCATGAGATCTCCGCAGCGGCGATCGGTCGCCTGGTGCTCATCACGCTCGCTGTCTGGGCGACGCTGCTGGCCGTGCGCTACCTGTTCCAGCTGGTGAACGTGCTGTTCCAGCGTCAGGCCGGGCCGAGACCCGCACGCGGCGCCAGGGCACGGGCCAGAGTCGTATCCACCGTCGCCGGTATGCGCGGCGCCGTCTCGCTCGCGATCGCGCTGTCGGTCCCCACGAGCATCACAGAGGGTGGGGCCATCAACGGACGCGATGAGATCGTGTTCGTGACCGCCGGCGTCATCCTGCTGAGTCTGCTCGTGCAGGGGCCGCTCCTGCCCGCGATCGTGCGGTGGGCGCGGTTCCCCGTCGACCACGTCGAGGACGAGGAATACGAACTCGCCGAGCGGGCGATCTCCGGGGCGGCGCTCGCCGCTCTCGACGACCTCGCGGCTGAGCACGGCGTGGGCCAGGAAGTCCTCGATCGCGTGCGGTCGGAGGGCTATCAGATGCTCGAGTTCGCGAACGCCCGGTCGTTGGCCCGCGAGCAGGCCCTCGTCGACGCGGAAGCCGATGCTCTCGACGAGATGCTCGGCGAGCCCGACCCCCTCGGTGCCGGAACCGCCGACATCGGAGACGACCCCACCACGGGAGGCGGAACCTCCCAGGCGACGGAGGGGGAGGGCACCGACGGCACGGTGCTGCAGATGATCGCGACCTCGACCGATGTCGACCTCGCGCAGCGCTCGCCGCTGATCCGGCATGAGGAGCACACGCGACTCAAGCTCGCCCTGATCGACCGCAAGCGTGAGGTCCTCCTCGGGCTGCGCGGCGCCGGCACGGTCGACGACATCGTCGTGCGCCGCATCTCCGCCCGACTCGACCTCGAGCAGGTGCGCCTGCAGGGGATCGAGGAGTACGACTGAACACCCGAGCGGACGACACCGCCGTCGGAGCGCATCGAGACGACGGCGCGCACCCGCCAGAACGATCCGCCTGAGAACGAGGAGACCGATGCCCACCATGATGAGAGCCATCATTCTCGATCGATTCGGCGACGAGGGGGAGCTGCGTGAACAGTCGGTTCCGATCCCCGCGGTCGGCGAAGGTGATGTACTCATCCGCATCGATGTCGCCGGCATCGGGTCATGGGATCGGGAGGAGCGCGAAGGCCACTACGAGGGAGCTTTCGGCGTGCCGTCGACCTTCCCCTACATCCTCGGGTGGGAAGGGGCGGGAACGGTCGAGGCGGTCGGCGCCGACGTGACGCGCTTCGCCCCGGGGGATCGGGTGTACGCCGCGTCGACCCCCGTCCCGCGAGGCGGGTTCTACGCCGAGTATGCGGTGGTCGACCAGGAGCATGTCGCCCCGGTGCCCGCGCGGCTGACCGACGAGCAGGCCGGAGTGCTCGCCTGGGACGCACTGACGGCCACGAGCGGACTCGACACGATCGATGCGCGCCCCGGAGACGCCGTGATGATCTTCGGCGCGAGCGGAGGGATCGGTCACCTCGCGGTGCAGCTCGCCAAACACCGTGGACTCCGGGTGTTCGCGGTCGCCTCAGGACAGGACGGCGTGTCGCTGGCCGGGGGCCTCGGCGCCGATGTCGTCGTCGACGGGAGGCGGGACGACGTGATGGCGGCCATCGAGAGCTTCGCTCCGGAGGGCCTCGACGGCGCACTCGTCACCGCCGGAGGTCGGGCGGCCGAGGATGCGCTGCGCGGGGTGGCACCGTCGGGGCGCATCGCGTGGGCGCACGGTGTGAATCCGCCACCGTCGGCCGAGGTCGTCGAGCGTGTGTCGTTCTACGACGGCGACCGCAGCCGAGCGGCGCTGCAGCGTCTGAACGAGGTCATCGAGTCCAGTCTCATCGCCCCGCACGTGGCGCAGGTGTTCGACGCGGCCGAGGTCGCCCAGGCGCACCACGCGCTGCGAAGCCATTACGTGGGAAAGCTGGCGTTGCGCGCACCGCGCTCTTCGCGCCAGCTGTGACGCTGTGTGCCGCACGCTTCCGCGTGGGAGGTGAGAGAAGGGTCCGAGTGTGCGAACACTGCTCGGACCCTCCTCACCACGGGATCAGATACCGGACAGGTCGACCCAGTGCGTCAGCTTCAGCCACGCACTGCCCGTCCCCGAGAGCTGGTACTTCACCTCGGCCAGCACCCGTGGGGAGGTGAGAGAGTTCTGCGGTGGCTTGATCTGGAAGCCCCATCCGGTGTTGTAGCTATAGCTGTTCGCCGTCGGCGCCTTCTTGATGATCGACGGCACTCCACCGCCGCTGTAGATCTCCACCTTCCGCTCTTTGAGTCCGAACCCCGGGTCGGGCGTCCAGCTGCCCGTGACCTTCTCTGTCCGAATCTGATCGCCCTTCAAGGTGTACTGGATCGTGATCGACGACTTGACCGAACCGTTGTCGTGATTCCCGCCGACGGAGGACCGCGGGGCGATGATGCCCGGCTCAGTTGGAGCAGCTGATGATTCGGTCGAAGGGATCCGCGCCTCGATCGTGGCCGACGTGCTGTTCGTATCCACAGGGATCTGCTCCGACTGCTGATACACGATCGCTCCGGTCCTCACATCCGTGACGACGACTGTCGAGTTCGCGTACAGATGCTCCTCTGTCGCCGCGTGAGCGGCGGCGGGCAGCGAGAAGGACAGAAGTACCGCGGTGGCCGTGGCGAGTGCGACTTTCTTTCGTGTTTTCATGACGTCTCCGGTCGTTGGATCGGTGCCGGACGGCACCGACACTCTTTCGAGTGCGTCGAGCAGAACACACGGTGCGATTGCTGTCGCCGACTGTGTCCTGCTGTCGCCGACTGTTTCTCGCCGTCGCCGACTGTGTCGTTCGATGACGCACGGCCAGGGCACAGGCGTGCGCGGTCGATCCGAGTCGGGTGAAGACGGTCGACCTGTCGCTGTGACGCCGTGTGACACTCGATTCCGCGTGCGTCGCGCGGCCTGCCTAACGTATTCGAGTCCCCCAAGAGAGGAACTCCTTCACATGTCACGCCGTACCACTTCCATCCTGGCCGCGCTCGCCGCGGTCCCGCTCTTCGTCGCACTCACCGGGTGCGCCACGGGGTCGTCCGATGCCGGATCCGGCAGTGAGGGATCGTCCGAGAACGAGGTCGTCAAGATCGGCGTCGTCGGCGAGAGCGATCCGCAGTGGCCCGCGTTCGTGGATGCGGCTGCGGCGGAAGGAATCACGGTCGAGCTCGTCGATTTCGGTTCGTACGAGCTTCCGAACCCTGCGTTGAGCGAGGGCGAGGTGGACCTCAACCAGTTCCAGCACATCGTGTATCTGGCTCAGTACAACGAGGCATCGGGCGATGATCTCGCGGCGATCGGATCGACGCAGATCTACCCGCTGGGTCTCTATTCGACGAAGTACGATTCCGTGAAGGACATCCCGGAAGGCGAGACCGTCGCTGTACCCGATGATGCTTCGAACCAGGCCAGGGCGCTGCTGGTGCTGCAGGCCGCCGGACTCGTCGATCTGAAGGACGGCGGCACCGCCTTCTCGGATCTCGCTGACGTCGATGAGAGCACGTCCAAGGTCAAGGTCACAGCGCTGGAAGCGGCCCTCACCCCTGAAGCCCTGCCCGATGTCGCAGCAGCCGTCATCAACAACGACTTCGTGGAGGACGCGGGGCTCTCGTTCGACGACGCGCTCTTCACCGACGACCCCGAGGACCCGAGTGCGCTCCAGTACGTGAACATCTTCGCGTCGCGCGCCGAAGACGTCGACAACGAGACCTACCTCAAGCTGGTCGAGATCTTCCAGACCGACAAGAACGTGCAGGAGGGCCTGGCGAAGTCGTCGGGCGGCACCGGCGTCACGTTGCAGACGCCGGCCGACGAGCTGGCCTCGCTGCTCAAGGACGTTCAGAAGGACGTCGCGGCGAACAGCTGATCAGGTCGACCTGAGAGAATCGGGCGACGCGCGAGCGTCGCCCGATTCGTCGTCTGCAGGTCGACCACGCCCTTCCTTTTCCCCTTCAAGACCGGAGCACTCCATGCCCATCGTGTCCCTCGAGAACGTATCGAAGAGATACCCGTCCCCGGCTGGGGCTGACGAGCAGATCGCGGCGGTCGACGGCGTCACGTTGCAGATCGATCAGGGAGATGTCTACGGCATCATCGGATACTCCGGCGCAGGCAAGTCGACGCTCGTGCGTCTCATCAATGCTCTGGAGCCTGCCTCCGAGGGGCGGATCACTGTCGATGGCGTGGAGATCACGGCTCTCGCGGAGCGCGAACTGCGCCGGGTGCGCAGTGGAATCGGAATGATCTTCCAGCAGTTCAACCTCTTCTCGTCGAAGAGCGTGCGGGCGAACGTCGCGTATCCCCTCAAGCTGGCCGGGTGGTCGAAGCCCGACATCGAGGCGCGTGTCACCGAGCTGCTCAGCTTCGTGGGGTTGAGCGACAAGGCGCGCTCATACCCCGAACAGCTCTCCGGCGGTCAGAAGCAGCGTGTGGGCATCGCCAGAGCCCTCGCCACGAGGCCGGCCATCCTCCTCGCAGACGAGGCGACCAGCGCGCTCGACCCGGAGACCACGCACGAGGTGCTGGCACTGCTCAAGAAGGTGAACGAGGAACAGGGCGTGACGATCGTCGTGATCACACATGAGATGGATGTCATCCAGACGATTGCGACGAAGGTCGCCGTCATGGACCGCGGTCGCGTCATCGAGCACGGCGACGTGTTCGAGGTCTTCTCCAACCCACAGCACGCCGCTTCGCAGCGGTTCGTCGGCACGGTCGTGAAGGGGGTGCCCTCTCCGTCTGAACGGGCGGTGCTCCGTGAACGTCACGATGGACGCCTCGTGACGTTCTCGTTCCGTGACGGCGGTCCGTCCCAGGCGCAGGTCTTTCTCCAGCTCGCCGACGCGGGACTGGAATTCGAGCTCGTGTTCGGGGGCATCAACGACATCCGCGGACGTGCCTTCGGACACCTCACTCTCGCGATCCGCGGCGAGGACGGTGTCATCGAGCAGACGCTCGCGAGCATCGCCCCACATGTCGACGTGTCCGACATCGACAGCGAGGAGGTGCGCTGATGGATCGTCTCATCGAGCTGGGGCCCGAGTTCTGGACGGCTGCTGTCGAGACTCTCTACATGGTCTCTCTCACGCTGGTGCTGGGCGGCCTGCTGGGCGGTCTGATCGGCGTCGGTCTGTACCTCACCAGGCCGGGAGGGATGCTGCAGAATCGGGCGGTCTCCGCAGTCCTGAACCTCTTCATCAACTTCTTCCGCCCCATCCCGTTCGTGATCCTCATCACGGTGCTGATCCCGTTCTCGCGTTTCATCGTGGGCAGCGGCATCGGCACGAACGCCGCAATCGTGGCGCTCGTCGTGGCCTCGATGTTCGCGATCGGCCGCATCGTCGAACAGCATCTCGTCGGGGTCTCACCCGGAGTGATCGAAGCCGCACGCGCCATGGGGGCCGGCCCCTGGCGGACGCTCTTCACCGTCGTGATCCCGGAGGCCCTGGGGCCGCTCATCCTCGGGTACACGTTCGTCATCGTCGCCCTCATCGACATGACCGCGATGGCGGGTTACATCGGTGCAGGCGGTCTCGGAAACTTCGCACTGACCTACGGACGTCGTCAGTTCGAGCCCGTGGTGATGTGGGCGGCCGTGCTGCTCATCGTCGTCTTCGTGCACGTGGCGCAGACGCTCGGAACCCGCCTGGCCCGCAAGGTCATGCGCCGCTGACGGGGCTCTCGACCGGGTTCTCGTCGGCAGGCGCCTCCTGTAGGGTGCGACGAGTGGTGAACACCCGCTCCGTCCCGCTCAGCGGATCGATGAAGCGCAGTTCACGAGCGAGCAGCTGCAGCGGGCGGTCGAAGTCGTCGGGCAGGTCGTCGAGCAGCTCCGGGTAGAACCGGTCGTTCAGGATGCCGATGCCGAGGGCGGCCAGGTGCACGCGCAGCTGATGCATCTTGCCGCTGTGCGGGCGGAGCAGCGTATGCACCACGCGATCGTCGCTGCCGATCAGCGCGATCAGCGTCTCGGCGTTCGGCTCCCTGGCATCGTCGACCTGCACACGCACCTGGGCGCGGGGCTTCTCGATGTGGTTGCGGTAGACGAGCGGGAACGAGGGGAGCTCGCCGTGATCGGGGAGCTCCGACACCGCCTCGTACACCTTCTGCACCTGCCGCTTCTCGAACATCAGCTGGTAGGCGCCGCGGGTCGCCGGTCGTGTCGAGAACATCAGCAGGCCGGCGGTCGCGCGATCCAGCCGGTGGATCGGCGCCAGGTCGGGATTGTCGAGGAGGTTGCGCAGGCGCACCAGCGCCGAGTTCTGCAGGAACTTGCCGCCGGGAGTCGTGGGCAGGAAATGCGGCTTGTCGACGACCACGAGATGCTCGTCCTGGTGCAGGACCTCGATCTCGAAGGGGATCCGCGTCTCGACGGCGGGTTCGCGGTAGTACCAGACGAATTCGACGCTGCCGAGCGGGGCGTCGCGAGGGACGGGGGAGCCGTCGGCCCGCACGATCTCACCGCGGTCGAACCTCTGGAGAAGACGCTCGGGGTCGAGGTGGAAGAAGCGCTCGACCATGTAGGCGGCGACGGTGGGCCACGAGCCGGAGAGGGGCACGTGCAATCGTGTGGCTCCCACGCCGTCGCGCACGGGGAGGGGGGAGGGCATGCCCATCAGATGCGGCCGGTCACGAGTCGAAGCTCAGGCTCAGCTTGCGCAGCAGCCCCGCGAGGCGATCCCGATCCGAGCGCGAGAGGGCCTGCAGCAGGTCGGCCTCCACGTCGACGAGACGCGTGATGGCGGCATCCACGCGGATGCGCCCATCGTCGGTGAGCGTCACCAGCACGCTGCGCCCGTCGCCGGGGTCGGCCTCGCGGCGCACGAAGCGGCGGCCGACCAGACGGTCGATCCGGTTGGTCATCGTGCCGCTCGAGACCAGAGTCTGCTGCAGCAGCTGCTTGGGGGAGAGCTGGAACGGCGCCCCTGCTCGACGCAGCGCCGAGAGCACATCCCATTCCCAGTGCTCCAGGTCGCTGCGGCGGAACACGTCGCGTCGGGCACGGTCGAGGTGGCGTGACAGCCGGTCCATCCGCGACAGCACCTCGAGCGGGGAGAAGTCGAGGTCGGGGCGCTGGGTGTTCCACGCGCCGACGATCCGGTCGACCTCATCCACCTCGCTCATCCGCCCATTATCGCGTGTGCGGCTCGGGGATCAGGACGCCGCCGGCAGGTCGATCGTCATGAAGGTGCTGTGCGGGTCGAGGACGTAACCGCCGAAAGGGCCGCACTCGCGGAAGCCGGCGGCGGAGTAGAGGGCGCGCGCCGGGACGAAGAACTCGGCGCTCCCGGTCTCGAGCGAGACGCGGCTGATGCCGCGCGCGTCGGCATCCTCCAGGAGGAAGGCGAGCATGGTGCGTCCGAGACCGCGCCCGCGCAGCGCGGGGTCGGTGCGCATCGACTTGATCTCCTCGTGCCCTTCCTCCACCGTCGCCAGGGCGCCGGTGGAGACGGGGCGGCCGTCGAGGTGCCCGGCGAACAGCCGCACTCCCGGCGCGAGCAGACGCTCGAACACCAGGGCATGACGGCTCTCCGGTGGAGCCGTGTGCTCCAACTCGGCGTGGTGGGCGATCAGGAACTCGGCGAGGGCGGGGTCTGCGGTCTCCACCCGTTCGATCACGATGCTCATGACGCCAGCATCCCAGAGCGGTGTTTCGGGTGGATGACGCACGGGGTGTCAGCAGAACCGGGGCTCGGGCATGGCAGACTTGATGCCGCGGCGCCCTCGTGGGCGGCGCGGTCCGCCGTGGTGTAATGGCAGCACGACAGCCTTTGGAGCTGTGAGGTCTAGGTTCGAGTCCTGGCGGCGGAGCATGACTGGGAACAATCTCGCCATCATCGTCCTCGCCGCAGGCCAGGGCACTCGCATGAAGTCGCGCCTGCCGAAGGTGCTGCATCCGATCAGCGGACGTCCACTGGTGGGGCACGTGCTCACCACCGCGGGGCGGCTGCAGGCCGCGCACGTCGAGGTCGTCGTCCGTCACGAGCGCGACCAGGTGGTCGCGGCGCTCGCGGTCGATTACCCCGATGCGGTCTTCGTCGACCAGGACGACATCCCCGGGACCGGTCGTGCGGTGCAGGTGGCCGTCGATGCCCTCCCCGCCGACTTCGACGGCGACGTGCTCGTGCTCTCCGGCGACTGCCCGCTGGCCGATGTCGACACCCTCTCCGCGTTCCTGGCGGAGCACCGCGCCTCCGGCGCACCGGCCACGCTGATGACGGCGCTGGTCGACGATCCGACCGGCTACGGACGCGTCGTCCGCGATGCCGACGGGGGAGTCGACCGCATCGTCGAGCAGAAGGACGCCACCGCCGAGGAGGCCGCCGTCCGCGAGATCAACGCCGGGATGTACGTGTTCCGTGCGGCGACGCTTCGGGCCTACCTTCCGCGGGTCGGCGTCGACAACGCCCAGGGCGAGATGTACCTGACCGACGTGCCGGGCCTGCTCCGCCGTGACGGCGACCGGGTGGCGGCATCCGTCGTCTCCGACATCTCGGTCACCTTCGGCGTCAACGACCGCGCCCAGCTGGCCGAGGTCGGGCGCCTGCTCAACCAGCGGATCGTGCGTCGCTGGCAGCTCGAGGGCGTGACCGTGATCGACCCCGCCACCACCTGGATCGACGACGACGCGAAGCTCGCACCCGACGTCACGATCCTCCCGAACACGCAGATCCTCCGCGCCACGGTGATCGCCTCCGGCGCCGTCATCGGTCCGGACACGACGCTCGTGGACTGCGAGGTCGGGGAGGACGCGATCGTCCGCCGCACCGATGCCACTCTGGCCGTGATCGGTGCCGAGGCGACGGTCGGCCCGTTCTCGTTCCTCCGCCCCGGCACGATCCTCGGAGCCCGGGGCAAGATCGGCGCCTACGTCGAGACCAAGAACGCCGAGATCGGCGAGGGCAGCAAGGTTCCGCACCTCTCCTACGTGGGCGACGCGACGATCGGCCGCGGGGTGAACCTGGGCGCGAGCACCATCACGGCGAACTACGACGACGTCAACAAGCACCGCACCGAGATCGGTGACGAGGTGCACACCGGGTCGCACACGGTGCTCGTCGCGCCCGTTAGGCTGGGAGCCGGTGCGAAGACCGGTGCAGGCGCCGTCGTCCGCAAGGACGTCCCCGCCGGCGCGCTGGCCATGAGCGTCGCCCCCCAGCGCAACATCGAGGGCTGGGTCGAGAAGAACAGAGCAGGGACGGGCGCGGCGGATGCTGCGTCCCGCGAGAATTCGGCGGAATAGGCGGACATGGCGCGCAAGAAGAAGACGGTCGATCTGGATCGCGACAACGGCGTGGCCCCCGGGATCATCGCGAAGACCAAGAAGCGGCTCGTCGTCGCCGGTGGACGTTCGCATCCCGAACTCACCGCAGCGGTCGCCGAGGCCCTCGGCACCGAGATCGCACCGGTCGAGCACCGGACGTTCGCCTCGGGCGAGATCTACGCCCGCTTCGAGGTCTCGATCCGCGGTGTGGATCTCTTCCTGATCCAGACCTTCGGCGAGCCGGTCAACGAGTGGCTCATGGAGACGCTCATCATGATCGACGCCGCCAAGCGCGCGTCGGCCAAGCGCATCACCGTCGTCGCGCCGTATTATCCGTATTCGCGTCAGGACAAGAAGGGCCGCGGTCGTGAGCCGATCAGCGCCCGTCTCGTCGCCGACCTGCTGAAGACCGCGGGCGCCGACCGGGTCATGAGCGTCGATCTGCACGCCGCGCAGATCCAGGGCTTCTTCGACGGTCCCGTCGACCACCTGTTCGCCAAGCCCGTGCTCCTGGACTACTTCGAGCGCACGCTGTCGTCCGAAGACCGTGAGATCCTCACCGTCGTCTCGCCCGACATGGGCCGCGTGCGCGTCGCCGACACCTGGTCGGACAGCCTCGGCGCACCGCTGGCGATCATCCACAAGCGGCGCGACCCGAAGGTCGCGAACCAGGTCTCCGTGCACGAGATCGTCGGTGCCGTCGACGGCCGCACCTGTCTCCTCGTCGACGACATGATCGACACCGGTGGCACGATCGTCAAGGCCGCCCAGGCGCTCAAGGCGAACGGCGCCCACCGCGTCATCGTCGCAGCGACGCACGCGATCTTCAGCGACCCGGCATCCGATCGGCTGCAGGACTCGTCCATCGACGAGGTCGTCATCACCGACACGATCCCGCTCACCGAGTCGCGTCGCTGGGACAAGCTGACCATCCTCCCGATCGCCCCGCTGCTGGCGCGCGCGATCCACGAGGTGTTCGAAGACGGCTCGGTGACGAGCATGTTCGGCGGCGACGCGTAACGCATCGTCACGGCACAGCCCGCGCATAGCCGGGGTGCTTACGGTCGAATGGCCGACGAGCGCGTCGGCCGACACCGAGCCGGGAGGACCACCATGATCCGCACGACCGTACCGACCTCTGTCCGCAAGGGAACCGCACTCCTCGGGATCGCGGGACTCTTCGTCCTCGCCGGATGCTCCGGAAACGCCGACGCCGAGGCGCCCGCCGACAACAGCAGCACCCCTGACGCCGGTTCCTCCTCGTCCTCCGGTGGCGACTCCACGGGAACCTACGCCGACGGCACCTACACCGCCGAGGGGTCGTACCAGACGCCCGAGACGGTGGAGCAGATCTCCGTCACCCTGACCCTCGCCGACGGCGTCGTGACCGATGTCGAGGTGACCGGCGACCCGCAGGCCCCAGAGAGCAAGCAGTACCAGGGGCAGTTCATCGACGGGATCGACAAGCAGGTCGACGGCAAGGCTCTCGACGACCTGAACGTCAGCCGCGTCGCCGGCTCGTCGCTCACCAGCGGTGGGTTCAACAAGGCCGTCGAGGCGATCAAGGAGCAGGCCGCCGCCTAGGCGCCTGATTCTCCATGGCGAGCTGGCGTTTCGAGGCCATCGGGACGCAGTGGGAGATCGAGACGACGGAACCCCTGCCGGAGTCGGCACGCGCTGCGGTGACGGCGGAGATCGACCGCTTCGACCGCGAGTGGTCCCGATTCCGTGCAGATTCGGAGGTCGTGCGCCTCGGACGTGAGGGGGGCGGCTTCGCCTCCGCCGATGCCCGGCCGATGCTCGACGCGTACCGTGAGCTCTCCGCCGCGACCGGAGGCGCCGTCAACCCGCTCGTCGCGGACAGCCTCGCCGCGCTCGGGTACGACGCCGACTACTCCCTCGTGCCGGGCGATCCCGTGCGCGCACCGGGGGCCTGGGAACAGGACGTGTCCTGGACGGATACCGATGTCACGGCCTCGGCGCCTGCCCTGATCGATGTCGGCGCGCTCGGCAAAGGGCGTCTCGTCGACCTCGTGGCGGCGGCGTTGGCCGCGGTGCCCGGAGACCTCGTGGTCGACGCCGGTGGTGACATCCGGGTCCGCGGCTCCGGTGTGCGCATCGGCCTCGAGCACCCGTACGATCCGACGAAGGCGATCGGGGTCGTCGATGTGCACGACCAGGCGCTGTGCGCCTCGGCGATCAACCGGAGGGCGTGGGGGAGCGGGCTGCATCATGTGCTGGATGCCCGCACCGGGATTCCCGTGCGCACGTGGGCCGCGACCTGGGCATGGGCGCCGGAGACGATGACGGCCGACGCCGTGGCGACGGCTCTCTTCTTCGACGGCGGTGTCGAGCTCGCAGCGATGTGGAACGTCGAGTGGGTGCGCATGAGCACCGACGGGCGCGTGCAGCGCTCGCCCGGATGCCCGGCCGAACTGTTCGTCACCGCGGGGCCGTCGCACCCCTCAGGTCGGAATTAGGGAAGAGTGGAGAAGTGATCACCTCATTCGCCGCCGCACGACAGCGGGTCCTCGCGGTGCTGGGATCGTTGTCGATGTACCGCCTCGTGCTGTTCGCGCTCGTCGCTCTCGCGGTCATCGCCTTCGTCCTGTCGCTCTTCGGCGTGATCGTGTCGCCGACCCCGCTCGAGCTCGTGGCCTCGTTCCTCGTGCTCGCGGTCGTCATCTCCGCCGTCGACGCGGTGGCGCAGCGCATCCTCCGGCTGCCCTGGCGCGTCGAATCGTCACTGGTGACGGCACTCATCCTCCTGTTCGTCCTCCGGCCGGGCATCGAGCCTGGCGCGCTCCTCGGCCTCGCCCTCGCCGGTGCCGTCGCGAGCGTCTCGAAGTATCTGATCGCATGGCGTGGGCGGCACATCTTCAACCCCGCCGCGTTCGGGGCGGCCGTGGTCTCGATCCTCGGCGCTTTCGGAGCGTTCGAGTGGCTGGGGACCTCGTCGTCGTGGTGGGTCGGCACGCCGGTGCTCACGATCCCTGTGGCGGTGCTGGGCCTCGCCGTGCTGTGGCGCACCGAGAAGATCCGGATCGTGCTGGTGTTCCTGCTCGTCGCCGTCGCCACGTCGGTCGTGCGTCAGATGGTGCAGGCCACAGAGTTCGACATCACGTTCGACATCGTGACCGCACTGCAGTTCGCGGTGCTGCAGTCGCCTTTCCTGTTCCTCGGGGCGTTTATGCTCTCGGAGCCGCTCACCCTCCCGCCGCGCCGTCGGCAACAGCTCGTCGTGGCCGTCGTGGTGGGTCTGCTCGCGGGGTGGCCGATCTCGGTGGCCGGGCTGTTCACCCTCGGTCAGGAGCGTGCGCTGCTGATCGGCAACCTGGTGGCGTTCGCGTTCGCCCTGCGCGGTTCGGTGCGGCTCGTGCTCGAGCGGCGTGAGTTCATCACCCCGACCGCGCAGGAGCTGACGTTCCGTGCCAAGGGGCGCGTGCGCTTCCTTCCGGGGCAGTACCTCGAGCTCGACGTTCCGCATCATCGCCCCGACGCCCGCGGAACCCGGCGGGAGTTCAGCATCGTGTCGGCACCCGCCGATCTTCCGACGTTGCGCATCGCGTACAAGAACGGCGACCAGAAGCATCCGTCGAGCTACAAGCGCGCTCTCGCCGCCGCAGAGCCGGGGGCGACCTTCGCGGTGACCGGCACCTGGGGGGATTTCATCCTTCCTCGCGGAGACCAGCCGGTGCTCATGGTCGCGGCCGGCATCGGAGTGACACCGTTCGTCTCGCAGCTGCGGCAGTTGCAGGCGACTGGTCAGCGCCGCGATGTGGTGCTCGTGTATGTCGCCTCCGACGCCTCCGAACTCGCCTTCCGCGATGAGCTCGCCGCGACGGGGGTGCCCACCGTGGTGTTCACACGTGACGAGCCTGGCGACCTGCCCGCGCACTGGTCCTGGGCGCGAGGCGCACGTCTGGATGCGGAGACCCTGGAGCGCGCCGTCGCCGACCTGGCCATGCGTCATGCGTTCATCTCGGGCCCGCCGCGGCTCATCGCCGACCTCGCCCCTGCCCTGCAGAAGGCCCGCAGCCTCACCACCGACGCGTTCGCCGGATACTGAGTCGACCGACCCGTCGGGTCAGGCCTCGGCGGTGTCGTCGTCGGCTGCCGCCGGGTTACGCGGGATGCGGACGGTGAAGGTCGTGTCACCGGGTTCGCTGGTGACGGTGATGAAGCCATGGTGCCCTTCGACGATGGCCTTCGCGATCGCGAGTCCGAGGCCCGTGCCGCCGGTCTGCCGGGCCCGCGAGCTGTCTCCACGGGCGAAACGGGCGAACAGCTCGTCACGGATGGCGGGGTCGATGCCCGGACCGTCGTCGTGCACGCGCAGCACGGCATCCTCACCCTCCTGCGCGACGCTCAGTGTCACGGTCGTGCCGGCGGGCGTGTGGGTGCGGGCGTTCGCGAGCAGGTTCGCGACGACCTGATGCATGCGTCCGGCGTCTCCCACGATCGTGACGGGTTCGTCGGGCACGTCGATGTTCCAGTGGTGGTCGGCCGCGGTCGGGCGTGCGTCCGAGAGGCCTTCCAGGGCCAGCTGGGTCAGGTCGACCGTGCCGTAGACGAGCTCCTGGCCTTCGTCGAGTCGGGCCAGCAGCAGCAGGTCCTCGACGAGGCGTGTCATCCGCAGCGACTGGGCCTGGATGCGCTCCAACGACGAGGTCGTGCCCTCGATGACCTCGGGACGCTCCGCCTGCGCGTTCGACTGACGCAGCGCGCGCAGCGACAATTCCGAGTATCCACGGATGGAGGCGAGCGGGGTGCGCAGCTCGTGGCTGGCGTCGGCGACGAAGCGCCGCATCCGCTCCTCGTTCTTCTGGCGGGAGGCGAGCGACGTGTTCACATGATCGAGCAGCTTGTTCAGGGAGGCTCCGACGATCCCGGTCTCGGTGCGCGGATCCGCCTCGGACGCCGGTACGCGCTCGGTGATCGTCACCTCGCCGCGATCGAGCTGCTGGTTGGCGACCCTGGTCGCGGTCATCGCGACAGCACGCAGCGGTCGCAGACTCACTCTGATCGTGATCGCAGTGGTCAGCGCCAGCAGGATGAGCCCGCCGATGGTCGCGAGGGCGATGACGGTGAGCAGTTGCGTGAGCTGGTTCTGGATCTCGTCACGGGGGAGTCCGGTGACAACCACGACGCCCGTGCTCGCAGGGTTTGCGACGACCCGGTAGGAACCGAGCCCCGCGAGCGAGACGGTCGCCGGCGTGCCGCTGCCCAGAGCGCTGATGAGTTCGTGCAGCTGATCCGCTGTGAGAGCCTGGGATGTTCCGCCGAGGTCGCCGTTCGAGTTGTCGAAGGCGATTCCGGTTGCCCCGGTGACAGGACTCGCGACGGCGAACAGCAGGCCGGGAATCTGCGGGTTGCCGCCCTTGAGGATGTTGTCGACCGTGGCTCGTTCAGCCGGGACCTGTTGGACGAGCTGCTTCGTGATGCCCGCGGCATAGCTCTCGACCTTCTCGTCGAGCTGCCGCTCCAACGTGCTGCCCAGCGTCGCGCTGGTGATGACGGCGACGATGATGAGGATCAGCGAGACGAATCCGATCACGGCGGTCATCAGCCGTGTCTGCAGGCTCATCGGCCGTCTCATCACCGTCGCTGAGCTCACTGCGGAGCCTTGATCATGTAACCGACGCCCCGGACGGTGTGCAGCAGCGGTGTGCGGCCGGCATCGATCTTCTTGCGCAGGTAGGAGATGTACAGCTCGACGACCGACGACTTGCCGCCGAAGTCGTAGCTCCACACCCGGTCGAGGATCTGCGCCTTCGAGAGCACACGGCGTTCGTTCCGCATCAGATAGCGCAGCAACTCGAACTCGGTCGCGGTGAGCTCGATCTCGGTGCCGTCGCGCACGACCTCGTGACTGTCCTCGTTCAGGGTGAGGTCGGCGACGCGCAGGATCGACTGCCCGTCGTCGGCCGTGGCGTGACCGGTGCGCCGGATGATCGCGCGCAGACGGGCGATCACCTCTTCCAGGCTGAACGGCTTCGTGACGTAGTCGTCGCCGCCCGCGGTGAGCCCGGCGACGCGATCGCCCACGGCGTCCTTCGCGGTGAGGAAGAGCACCGGGACGAGGTTGCCGGACTCGCGGAGCCGCTTGAGCACGGACATCCCGTCGAGATCGGGCATCATGATGTCGAGCACCAGCGCGTCGGGCTCGAACTCGCGCGCCACCTGGAGGGCTTCCATCCCGGACGAGGCCGTGCGCACCTCCCAACCCTCCATGCGCAGGGCCATGGCGAGGAGATCGGTGAGCATCTGCTCGTCGTCGACGGCGAGGATGCGCAGGGGGGAGCCGTCGGGGCGGCGCAGTTCGGGCAGGTCGCTGGTCATGTCCCTATTCTGCGGAATCTCCTATGCGATTTCTATGGAGAATGCTATGTGTTCTCTGAGAGATGCCGCGTCGCGAGGAGACGACGCGCTCACGCGATGCGCTCGTCGGGAAGCGCGAGGAAATCCATGCCGTCCTGCAGGGCGAGTCGGTCGGACAGCACGCCGACCGGTCCGTCGAGGTGACCGCCTGCGCGCACCCCGAGCCTCTTGGGGCCCGACAGTGCGTGATAGACCGCGAACTGTCCGCGCGGGTCCACCGCGGGGTCGAGCACCGCCGCGCTGACGTGCACGGGTATGCGCAGGCGCCGTGCGGCGGTCGCCGCATCGAAGTAGTCGAGCACCGGCCGCACCTCCGGGTGGTGACGGAGGTGCTGGCGAACGGCCTCTCCGCTCCCGGTGCAGTGCCGCGAGAGGCGCACATCGTGGTTCCCGAAGCTCGGCACGTCGAGAGCCGCACGGCGGAACCGGGCATCCCAGGGGAGCGCCAGGGCGCCGATGCCACCGCCGAAGCTGCCGCCGCTGAAGTCGAGAGCTGTCGCCGCCGACGGCGCCATCTCGAGGAGGACCGTCGCCGCCCGCCAGATGTCGGCTGCGCTGAACCGATGCGAGTACGTGTCGCGGTGTGCGATTCCGGCCAGCACGTGTTCGTCGGGCGAGACGGGGAAGCGGCTGGCGGTGCCGACGTGCGTCCCGGGGGCGACGGGGAAGATCGCCGCGGTGCGGGCGGGCACCCGTTCGATGTCCGGTCCGGTCCGACCGCCGTATCCGTGTCCGACGACGAGGCCGCTGCGGACGTCGGCGGTGGCGTGCGGCAGCATCACGAAGGCGGTGGCGTCTTCCCCGGCCGAGGAGCGGAAGCGGATCTCCGTCACGCGATGCGTCGCGGTCGCGGGGTGCTCCAGTGCGACCTTCCACGCCACCGGTCCGACGCCGAACTCCTGGAATGTCGCCTGCCAGAAGTCGTCGAAGTCCTCGGGCTCGTCCGGCGATGCGAGCGGCGTGAGCAGGGCGCCCAGCGAGTACTCGGTCATCTCCTCGGGAGGATTGTGGGTCACCGCGGGCGTCCTTTCCAGATGGTCTGCCTCGATGACGCTACCGGCGCCGACAGGGGGAGAAGCGCGCGTGATCGGCGAGGCGGATCCATTGACATGATCGCATATGAATTGCATTATGTGCATCATGGATTCAATAGATGGCAACGGAGCCGAAGACCATCCCCTGCTGTGGAGCCGCCGCTCCGTGCTGCGCATGCTCGTGATCGCCGGTGTGCTTCCTCCGGTGCTGGGCTCGCCCTACGGCTCGGCCCCCGCCGCCGCGACAGAACTCACGACGTCGGGAGGGGTCTACGCCGATGCCCTCCGTCGCCTGGACAAGCCGAACCTGGCATTCACCCAGGTCGCACAGCTGGTCGGGGACGACCACCGCATGACGTTCTTCCAGGCCACCTGGGACGGCGGGGCGACGATCGTGCGCGATCTCGAGGTCAAGCGCAACGGCGGCTGGCTGGCGATCACCGATCCCGCCCACCGGTTCGACGAGCAGTGGCTGGTGCTGGAGGGGACGCTGCCGTCGGGGAGCGCGCCGGAGCTGTACGGACCGCTCACGCCCAGCTGGCTCGGATTCACCTCGTTCCAGGTGCTCGGGCCGCAGGCGATCGAGCTGACCACGAGCACCGACGATGTCGACCTGGTCGTGCGGTGGCGCCTGGAGGGCGCCCATCCTGAAGCGCACTACGTGGTGACGGCCAAGACCGCGGGGGACTACATCGTCGGCTATCAGAGCCAGGATGCGAAGTCGCTCGACGACCTCGACGAGGTGCTGTGCGGTTCGTACCAGCACGCGCTCTCGGTGCTCGACGGTTCCGCGCCCCTGGGAGCGTGGGAGCTCTTCGCCCCGATGGCGCTGACGCAGTACTCCGTGGGCGACGTCGCCGTCACCTCGGGTGTGTACCTGCCGTCGGAGGTGGCCGAGTTCGTGCACGAACGGCAGCTCATGTCGGATCGGCAGCCGTACGGCATGAGCCTGCGCAACGACAGCCTCGACATCGTGCCGTCCATGTACTCGCCGCAGCCCGGGCTGCGCACGGCCATGACGGTCGGACAGCAGCGCGGCTTCGCCTTCGGCATCGCCGCTCGAGCCGACACCCTGTACGGCACCTACACGCAGCTGTGCCGGAACGAGTACGGCCTCACCGCGTATCGGCGCAATGTGTACGACCGTTCGCTGACCGACGCGGTGCACGCGATGACCGCCCTGATCGCGGTCGAGCCGAGCGGCGACGATTCCGTCGACTACGTGCCGTCGTACTCGGGCTGGTGGAACCGCGCCAAGGGATTCGTCGACGTCGAGAACGAGGATGCGGTCCGCACGGCGGCCAGCGGAGTCGTGCTCGCCGCGCACTACCTGACCGGGACCGCCGACAGCACGCTCTACGACCGTCGCGCGCGTCCGCTCGTGGAGTACCAGCTCTCCCGCAAGGGCATCGGGCACACGCCGATGATCGGCAGCCCGGTGTACAACGACAAGACGCAGTACCGGATCGGGAAGATCCCCACCGATGCCGTGAACCTCGCGTCGCTCTACCAGCTCACGCACGGCCGCAACGCCGGCATCCAGCGGCTTGCGGTGCAGGCGACCAAGGCGGGCGTGGTCGGGCAGAGCAGGGCGCCGTTCTCGAACGCGCTGGCGACCTACCGCGTCACGGGGGATCCCGCCTATCTGGCGGAGGCGACGCTGATCGCCCGGAGGTATGCGCAGGAGCAGATCCTCACGCCGTATCGCAGCAACGGCCAACCGCCGGGAGGCTTCGCCTACAGCTTCTCGAAGTACTGGGTCGACCTTCTGGAGATGTTCGAGGCGACGGGCGAGACCGAGTTCCTCGACGGGGCATATCGCGAGGTGCAACGGTTCATCACGCAGACGGCGGTGCGCCCGGTTCCCGACACGAACGTCACGGTCCCGGTCGGAGCCGTCATCAAGCAGCAGTACGACTGGGAGTCGCGTTCGTCGCTCCCGTCGTACCCGACGACGAACGTTCCGACGGAGACGGTGCCGGCCTGGTACGTCTCGCCCTCCGGCCTGACGTTCGAGGCGCTGTCGTCGTTCAAGCTCGGTGTCAGCACGTTGACCAACCCGGGCGGCGGCTACGTGTTCAACCCGTGCTGGGCCGGAGCTCTGCTGCGCCTGGCACATCACACCGGAGACGAGCTGCTCGCTGACATCGCGCACAACATGGTGATCGGACGGTTCACCACGTATCCCGGCTACTACGGACGGCAGTTCCAGGTCGCGCACATGAAGCCCGACTTCGCGACGAGCGGTCCGGTGGGGATCACGGGCTACTACTTCCACCACGCGCCCGCCCAGCTCGGACTCGCGATGGACTACCTGATCAGCGAGAGCTTCTACCGCAGCGCCGGCGCGATCGAGTTCCCGCACGTGTTCGAGGCCGACTTCGCCTACTTCAAGTTCTTCGCCTACGGTCATGCGCCGGGAACGTTCTTCGGCGAGGACGGCGTGTGGCCGTACTTCCCCGAGGGGCTCATCGGGGTCGACAACCCTCTGGTCAACTGGATCGGCGGCGTCGGCAACGGTGCCCTGTACGTGAGCCTCACCAACTCCGCGGGCACCGCGCAGCAGGTGGTCATCGACCTCTCCACCGATCTCACCGGCCTGCCCCGCAGCTCGTCGACCGCGGTCGAGGTGGTCGCCGCGAACGGCGCCCGCTCGACCTCGGCGGCCCAGAACGGTCGCGTCACCGTCACGGTGCCCGCACGCGGACTGCTGGCCCTGGTGGTGCGGAACGTCACGGTGCAGCGGCCGGGGCTGCCGTTCGATGACGTCGTCGATCACGGGCGCGACAGCTTCCACGAGATCGACTCCGACCCCGCCACCGAGTACGGGGTCGCGCGCGGGATGCTTCTGGTGCGTCCCGACGGGCAGGGGTACGACGCCTACGTGCAGATCGACACCGAGCAGCAGGCCACGCTGTCGTACCGCATCGGTGCGCAGGCGGTGCAGCAGGCTCCGCAGAAGGCGTACCCGTTCGAGTGGACGATCCCCGTCGACGACCTCACCAAGACGTTCCGGTACACGATCACCTCCGGGGGCACGACCACGCCCGAGGTCACCCTCCAGCTGCCGTCGCGGATCAGCGGGGCCAACCCCGGGCTGGCGGGCGATGTGATCGCGCAGGCGACCGGAACCGCGGGAGACCGGGTTCCCTTGATCATCGAAGTGCGCAATGCGACGGACGACCCCGTCACCGGCACCGTGGCTGTGACCCTGCCGTCTGGCTGGAGCCTCGACGGTGCCGTCCCGGCGATCTCCGTTCCCGCGCAGGGCTCCGCGCGGGTCGAGTCCGCGGCCGTCATCGCGACCGCAGCGGCGCTCGGCGAGGTCGAGGTGAAGGCGAAGCTGTCGGTCGCCGGCGAGGACCCCGTGACGCTGCGCCCCGCCGCGATCGAGGTGATCGACCGTCGCCGCCTGGTGTCGCTCACCTCGGACGTCGAGATCGTCAGCGGTCCCGGCGCGGTCGCGAAGCTGACGGCACTCGTCATCAACACCGGGGTCACCCCGCTGCAGGGCACGCTCGCGCTCTACGGCCTCACCGGGTGGAGCGTCGGGCAGCAGAGTGCGACGATCACGGTGCCGCCGAGGTCGGATCTGACCCACACCTGGACGGTGACGGCAGGGGCCGGCGTCGCGCCGGGATCGTCGACCCGATTCGAGGCGCGCCTGGACCAGACTCTGCGACGCGGAGTGCTCGTGCGCGTCGCCGATGAGGGCGTGATCGCACACACGCAGTCGCCGTGGCCGGGCTACCTGGAATCGGGCAACTGGTACCCCAGTGGACTCTCCGGCTGGAACGGCACGCGCACGCGCTACAGCGACTCCGACTCCGTGGGCAGCACCGTGACGTGGAACGTCGACCTTCCGCAGGCGGGGCTCTACCGCGTCTCGGTCTGGTACCCGACGAACCCCACGACCACGACCGCGGCCGCCTACGTCGTCGAGCATCAGAACGGCAGCTCCGAGGTGATCGTGGATCAGACCCAGGGCGCTGCAGCGTGGCGATCGCTGGGTTCGTTCCGCTACGCGGCCGGTGCGACCGGAACAGTGCGGCTCGAGGTCCGCAACACCAGCATCCACCGCGTCAGCGCGGCGCAGTTCGTGCGCATCGGGGACTGACATGACGAAAGGGGTGGGCCGGCCGGAGAGATCCGGCCGGGCCACCCCTTCGTGGTGGGTGCGGAGGGGCGTCAGTGCCGCACGTACTCCTTGATCGCGTCCTCGTCGACGGTCACGCCGAGGCCGGGACCGGTCGGGACCAGGAACCCGCCGTCGGCACGCACCTCGAGCGGTGTCGTGAGCAGGCGGTTGGCGACCGGGAGCGTGAACGGCTGGTACTCGAACGCGAGGAGCGAGGTGGCGCTCGCCGCGACGTGCACGCCGGCAGCCATCGCGATGCCGAAGGCGGCCGAGTGGTGCGGGGCGACCTGCACGTGGAACGCGTCGGCGACTGCCGCGATCGCGAGCCCCTCGGTGATGCCGGTGCGGCCGATGTCGGGCTGCGTGAGGCCGACAGCGCGGCGGGTGAGCCAGTCGGTGAACTCGAAGCGGCTGCGCATCGCCTCGCCCACCGCGATGGGGGTGGCGAGCGCGGTCGCGAGGTCGCGGTGTCCCTCGACGTCTTCGGGAGCCAGCGGCGCCTCGAAGAACCATGCCCTCCGGTCGTCGAGCTCCCGACCGAGGGCCCGCGCCTCGCCGAGCCGGTAGGTCCAGTGCGCGTCGAGCGCGACGTCGAGGTCGGGGTGCACACCCCGGACCGCGTCGTAGGTGGCGAGGTCGGTGCGGATGTCGACGCCGAGGTGCAGCTTGATGCGGCGCACGCCGCCCTCGACGAGCTCGGCCGCCTTCTCCGCCCGCTCGACGTCGTCGACACCGCGGATCCCGGAGACATAGGTCGGCAGCACTTCGTGGAAGCGTCCCCCGGCGAGCTCGGAGACCGAGAGGCCGGTCGCATGGCCCCAGAGATCCCACAGGGCGATGTCGACGGCTGCCATGGCGTCGGCCTGGTGGCCGGTGAGGTGCCCGCGCTCGCGCATCGACTCTGTCATGCGGTGCCAGAGCGTGCGCACCGAGCGTGGGTCCTCACCGAGGATGAGGGGGGTGAGCAGGTTGTCGACGATCGCCGCGGCGACGACGGGGGCGACCGGCGCCAGCGCCTCGCCCCAGCCCACGAGACCCTCGTCGGTCTCGATCTTCACCAGCAGGGTCTCGTAGCCGGGGGAGTAGAGGCTCCGCCAGGGCGGGCGGATCACGTAGCCGCGGTGGTCGACTGCGGTGTCGCCGGCGTAGGAGTTGTTCGCCTCCTCCTTCGACAGGTAGAGGGGGAAGGTCTGGACGCGCGTGATTCTCACAGGGGTCTCCAAAGACATCGAGGGGCGAGCGGCCGGCGGCTGGTGCCGCGGTCAGGGATCAGGATCGGATCAGGGGGCCGCGTCGCGGCGGAGGAGTCAGAGCGCGGCGAAGGCCGACGCGGTGCGGGAGGGGCTGTAGCCGAGAGCCACGGAGATCTCGTCGGCCGCTTCGATCAGCTGCAGCGCGAGTTCCTGGTGCGGGGCGTGCAGATCGAGCACCGAGAGGGGACCGCTCGCGGAGAGCCCGGCGACGATCTCACCCGCGCGGTTGCGGATGGGGGCGGCGATGCACGCGCGTCCGAAGGCGAGCTCCTCGATCTCGGTCGCATAGCCCCGGCTGCGGGTCTCGTCGAGGGCGAGCTGCATGGCTGCACGGTCGACGATCGTATGAGGGGTGAAGCGCTGAGGCGTCTGGGCGAAGTACTCGTCCACCTGCTCATCGGTCATGCCGGAGAGCAGGGCCTTGCCGAGGCCGGTGGCGTGCAGAGGGCCGGTGCGTCCGGCCATCGCGAAGGACTTGGGCGCGAGCGCGCCTTCGAAGTTGCAGAGGTAGGTGAAGGTGAAGCCGCTGAGCTCGGCGACGTTCACGCCGATCTCGATCTTGCGGGCGAGGTTCTGGGCGATCTGCCGCGACGCGCGGAAGATGGGGGAGCCGTTGAGGGCGATCGTGCCGAGCGCCACGGCTGCCGGTCCCAGGCGGTAGAGGCCGGTGCGGGCGTCCTGCACCACGAACTTCATGCGGTCGAGTGCCGACATCATGCGCGAGACGGTGGACTGGCCGAGCCCGGTGAGCGTGCAGAGTTCGGAGACCCTCAGCTCGCCGGACTCCTCGGTGAAGCATGCGAGCAACGACATCGCCCGTTCGACGGTCTGGGTGCCGCCCACCGATTCCGATGCCATGGTCACTCCTCCTCAGTACTGCCGCCGCGGATGCGACGCTGCGGCTGGTCGCCGCTGCCAGTCATCTTATGCAGTGAAATGGCTTCGAGCAACACAAATGTGGGTGTCTTATGCATTTTGTGGATTTCGCATCCGCATTGTGGTTAACTGGCCGCACGTCGACGTTGACGACTGTGACGACGACGCGCAGGGCCCCCGGGGGTCGTCTCTACTGGAAAGTGACTGCAATGCAACAAGCCATACTCGAGCGGCCCGCGGAGAGCGAGCAGAAGGCCGTCGAGCCACGCTCCGGGCGACGCTCCACGCTGGGCGCGAAGGATCGCACCTTCGGTTTCATGATCGCACTTCCTGCGGTCCTGCTGTTCCTCGTGATCGCGATCTTCCCCCTCGTGTCGAGCATCTTCACGAGCCTGTTCGATCAATCGCTCCTGCGTCCCGAGCGCACCTTCGTGGGTCTGGACAACTATGCGGCCGTGTGGGAGGAGTTCTTCGCCCGGCTCGGCACGACCCTCGTGTTCGCGTCGCTCTCCACGGTCTTCCCCCTCGTGCTCGGTGTGGCTCTCGCCCTGCTGCTGAACGCCCGCATGCGCGGACGCAACATCCTGCGCGGCGCTCTCATGCTGCCCTGGCTGCTCCCCGGCGTGGTCGTCTCCTTCCTCTGGGCGTGGATCTTCAACGACAGCTACGGCGTCGTCAACCACGTGCTCTCGGTCTTCGGCCTGCCGGAGGTCAGCATGCTCGGCACCCCGACCGGCGCGATGGCCGCCGTGGTCATCGCCAAGACCTGGCACTCGTTCCCGTGGATCATGGTCGTCGCCCTCGCGGTGCTCCAGACCCTCCCGAGCGAGCAGATCGAGGCGGCCACGATCGACGGTGCGACGCGTGCGCAGCGGTTCCGCCACATCTCGCTGCCGCACATCGCCGGCCCGGTCACCCTCGTCGCGGTGCTCGAGTTCATCTACAACTTCGGCAACTTCGACACGATCTTCGTCATGACCGGCGGCGGGCCCGGCAATTCGACCACGACGCTCGCGGTCAGCCTCTACGACCTGGCCTTCGGCAGCTACGAGCTCGGCAAGGCCTCGGCCATGGGCACACTCTGGCTCGTCCTGCTCGCGATCATCACGACCGGATACCTGTTCCTCAACCGACGGCTGGAGAAGTGATGCGCCGTAGTCGCGATGTGGGGGAGTCGATCATCCGCCCCCACCTGTCCATCCCGGGGCGCGTGCTGCTCCTGCTCCTCGCTCTGTTCGGCCTGCTGCCGGTGTACTGGCTCACGGCGACCGCGTTCACGAAGAAGGAGGACGTCTTCTCCCTGGACCGTCCGTTCTTCCCGGTCGACCCGACTTTCGAGAACTTCGTCGGCTTCTTCCAGAACGACCTGCTGCTGAAGAACCTCATGAACAGCATCATCGTCTCCACCGGAACCGCTCTGCTCGCGGTCCTGGTCGGCGGCCTGATGGCGTACTCGCTGTCGAAGTTCCGCTACCGCGGCCGGAACGCCGTCATGTTCATGTTCCTCATCGGCCAGCTGATCCCCGGCGCCCTTCTGCTCATCTCGCTGTACCTGATGCTGAGCTCGGCCGGGCTGCTGTACACCTACACGGCGCTGATCATCTCGTTCACGACGTTCACACTGCCGCTCGCGGTGTTCCTGTTGAAGGGCATCATCGACGCCCTCCCCGACGACATCATCGAGGCGGCGAAGGTCGATGGCCTGTCGCGCACGGGCACGATGTTCCGCATCGTGTTCCCGCTCGTGGTCCCCGGTCTCATCACCGCGGGCATGTTCGCGTTCATGCGCGGCTGGAGCGATCTGCTCTTCGCCCTCACGCTCGCCGGCCCCGACAAGCAGACTCTGCCCGCCGGACTCACCCAGGCGTTCATCCGTGAGGGCACGGCCGACTGGCCGGCACTCATGGCGGCGTCCCTCATCACCTCCCTCCCGCTCGTCATCATCTTCATCCTCCTGCAGCGCTACTTCGTCTCCGGCCTTGCCGCCGGAGCGGTCAAGGGCTAGCGATGCACCGCAGAACAGCTCGTCCCCCTCATCCCGAAGGAGCAGTCTCATGAACATCTCGAACTCGCAGCTGAGCCGCCGAGCCTTCCTCGGAGGCGGCACGGTCCTCGCCGCGTTCGGCGCTCTCGCGCTCGCCGGCTGTGCCACTCCCGCCGCCCCCGGCACCGGTGCCGGAGCCACGGCCGCCGGGGCCACGAAGGCCAAGACCATCAACTTCTACGGCAACTCGCTCGGCGAGGAGGCCCTGAAGTCGGCATGGCAGGGCATCCTCGACGGATTCTCGAAGCAGGAGGGCGTCAAGGTCGCCCCCGTGATCTACCCGTACGATCAGGCGGCCACCCAGCTGGCGCTGACCGGACGCTCCGGCAACCTCATGGGCGTCGGACAGTCGGGCGGGTGGCAGGTGCTCACCCCCATGAACGTGCTCGCCGACCTCTCCGACCTCGCGAAGGGGCTCGGCATCCCGCAGGGTGTGCTCGACTCGTACACGATGGACGGCAAGCTGCTCGTGCTGCCCCTGACGGCCGCCGGCATCGGCATCATCACCAACGGAGAGATCGCGAAGAGCGTCGGCATCAAGTCGGGCATGACCGTGGAGCAGTTCGCCACGGCGCTCGAGAAGATCAAGAAGCAGGACTCCTCGTTGATCCCGTACGCCGCCGTCACCAAGAACCCCGACCTCAAGGACGCCGTCCCGTGGATGTGGGGCTTCGGCAGCGACGTCGTCACCGACGATCTGAAGTGCACCCTGGGCGACGCCGAGAGCGTGAAGGCCGTCACCTGGTACAAGTCCCTGCAGGACGCAGGGCTGACGCAGACGAACGTGGCGCGCAGCGATGCCCGCATCCTGTTCGCGAGCGGACGGGCGGCCCTGTACGACGACGCCCCGCTCGCATCGACCTTCGTCAAAACGAACGGTGCCGCCCAGAACATCATCGACAACATCGGCGCGATCTCGCGTCCGACCGCCGGGGGCAAGGATTCGTTCAACCGGGCCTGGGGCAGCGGTGTCTTCGCGACGGCGGGCGAGGGAGAGCTCACGAGCCGTGACTTCATCCTCTACGCCGCGACCAATGTCGAAGCGGCGACCGCGCTGTACGAGAACTCCGCGGTGGCACCTGCCGCCAAGAGCGTCGCCGACAAGATCCCGGCCCTCGCGGCAGACAAGTTCCAGGGCGCGTTCCGCACCGAGGTCTCCGAGCACGCCCGTGGCGCCGCCTGGGACCGCGTCGCGGTCACCGCGCAGATCGATGCGGCCATCGGAGCGGGGGTCGCGACGATCCTCGCCGGTCAGGTCGAGGTGCAGGCCGGCCTCAACGCGCTGAAGAAGGAAGTGCAGGGTCTGCTCGACGCGAACGCCTGAGCGGATCGCAGAGTCAGAAGGCCGCGTCCCGATGGGGACGCGGCCTTCTTCGTGGGAACGAGCGGCTCAGAGCCAGCGTTCCCGCAGCACCGGCTTCAGCCAGGCGGCGGGCGAGGAGATCGACAGACCGCCGTCGACGGCGATCGAGGTGCCGGTGACGAAGGATGCGGCGTCGGAGGCGAGGAACGCCACGACCGAAGCCACCTCCTCCGGGCGCCCGATGCGCCCGAGCGGGTAGCCCTCGCTCTCTCCGGTGTCGACGGCCGAGATGCTGCCAGGCTGCACGGCGTTGACGCGGATGCCACGGGGGCCGTAGTCGAGGGCGAGCTGGCGGATGAGGCCGTCCACACCGGCCTTCGCGGCCGCATAGGCCGGGAGGGCAGGAGCCGCGAGGGACGAGTTGACCGAGGTCACCGCGACGATCGACGACCCCGATGCGAGGCGGGGGAGAGCGGCTCGTGCCACGAAGAACGCCGAGTCGAGCGTGGCGCCGAGCGCGCCGCGCCAGTCCTCGTCGCTCGTCGCCTCCGCGCGGGCGATCGGCATGCGGCCGGCCGCGAGCACGATGACGTCGAGTCGGCCGAGCGCCTGCTCCGCATCCGCGACGGCGCGGTCGGCGGCCTCCGGTCGGCTGCAGTCCGCGACGAGGTATCGCTCGAAGACGGGATCGTCGGAGTCTTCGAGCCCCACCCCGACGACGGCGTCTCCACCGTCGACGAAGGCGCGGGCGATCGCGAGACCGATGTCGGAACTGCCGCCGATCAGCAGCACGCCGCGGCGGGTCACACGCGCACCGCGGTGGGGATGGGCGGAAGGGCGAGCTCGTCGATGACCAGCTTGACCGATGCACGGCTGCCGGCGTCCAGGCGCGAAGCCGGGTAGCGCACCGTCGCGTGGTCGATCACGCCGCGCGCGACGAGGACCTCCTTGTGCACCGCCCACGCGATGCCGCCCTGCAGACCGATCAGCACGAGAGGGAGCATACGACGGAACTCGGCACGGGCTTCGTCGACGCGCCCCTCCGTGAACTGCGCGAGCACCGGACCGAGGAGGTCGGGGAACTCGCAGGCCGGCATCGTGCCGACGGCGCCCCTGGCATACTCCTCCAGGCAGAATTGCGCATTCTGTCCACCGAGCACCGCGAAGTTCGGATCGTCGATCGCCGAGACGACCGCGCCGACCTTGGGCGCGGTCGGCGGGGCTTCGACCTTGACGGAGTCGACGCCCTCGAGGCGGGCGATCTCGGCGATCAGCGCAGGGGCCATCACGACGCCGGTGACGCCGGGGGCATCCTGCACCATGACCGAGAGGGAGGTGGCGTCGGCGACATCTCCGTAGAAGTCGACGAGCGTCCCGGCGGGCGGCTTCACCATGAACGGAGGAAGCACCATGAGGGCATCAGCGCCCCCTTCCTCCGCGAGGAGGGCCTGCTCGATCGAGGTCGCCGTGGACGTGCCGTTGACGCCGGCGATCACGGGCACCCGGCCCTCGACCACACGGACGACATCGTCCAGGATCGTGCGGCGCTCCTCGGTGGTGAGCGCGAAGCCCTCGCTCGCCATTCCGAAGACGGCGACGCCGTCGACTCCGGACGCGAGCTGGAACTCGACCAGTCGGCGCAGGCTCTCGCGGTCGAGGGCACCCGACTCGTCGAAAGGCGTCGCCAGGATGGGCATCAAGCCGTGGAGTGTCGGAGCCATCAGCTGTTTCCCCGCTTCATCATCGTGTATCCACATTTCTCGCAAGTGTTATGCATATTGTGAGATAGTCTGCCACATAACGGTTATGACCTACCAGAGAAGGATGACCCGGATGTCGCACCCTCAGGCCGCCCGCACCGTCGAGATCCTCTCCGACGCCCGCTACGTCCAGGCCGAATCTCCACGCTGGGATGCCCGTGACGGCAGCCTCCTCTGGATCGACATGGCGACGGGTTCGCTGCACCGCGGACGCATCGAGGGCATCACGGTCGTTCCCGAGGCCGCGGTCGTCGTCGGCGCGCAGATCGGTGCCCCGATCCCGCTCGCGCAGCCGGGCACGGGGTGGCTGGTCGGCGTCGACCGCCGCGTCGTCCACGTGAGCGACGATGGCGTCGTCTCGCCGATCACCGACGACATCGCGGGACCCGGCGACTACATGAACGATGGCGGGGGCGATCCGTCCGGGCGCTTTTGGGTGGGGAGCCAGGCCATGCCCCGCGACCCGCACTGCACACTGTGGAGCCTCGGTCCCGACGGGGAGCCCGTCGCGCGCCTCGGCGGCATCACCGTGTCGAACGGCCTCGCCTTCGACCGCACCGGTGCCACGCTCTACTACATCGACACGCTCCCGCATCGCCGCATCGAGGCGTTCGATGTGGCGCCGGACGGAGAGCTCTCGAACCGCCGCACGGTGTGCCGGGTCGAAGGAGGCAACCCCGACGGCATGACGATCGACCTCGACGGTATGCTCTGGGTCGCGGTCTGGGATGCGTCCGAGGTGCGCCGCTACTCGCCGGCCGGGGAGCTCCTGGAGACGATCGTCCTTCCGGCGAAGCGGCCGACAGCCGTGGCTCTGGTCGACCGGCTGCTGGTGATCACCACCGCGAGCATCGGACTGACCGATCCCGCCGACGCCGACGGGGCACTGCTCGGCGTGGAGGTGGAGGTCGGCGGCGCACCCGCGTTCCCATGGCGAGGCGCGGTGCCGGCGACGACGGCGGCCGGTTCGATCGAGGAGGGGGCCTCGTGAGCACCGTGGACAACGCGCAGCTGCAGGAACGCCTGCGCCGCACCCGACTCGTCGCGATCCTGCGGGGGACGGATGTCGACGCCACGGTCGGCGCGGCGCGGACGCTGCTCGCGGCGGGCGTGCTCACCCTCGAGATCGCACTCACCCTGCCTGACGCGGAGGAGGCGATCGCCCAGGTCGTGCAGGACGCGCCGAACGGAGCGCTGATCGGCGCCGGTACCGTGCTCGATGAGGCGGATGTCGAACGCGCCGTCGCCGCCGGAGCGCAGTTCATGGTGACGCCCACCCTCAGTGCATCCGTCCCGTATGCGGTCAGTCAGGGCATCGGCGTGCTCCCGGGCGTGTACACGCCCACCGAGATCCAGCGCGGCCACGACCTCGGCAGTGCAGCGGTGAAGCTGTTCCCCGCATCGGCGCTCGGGTCTGGTTTCATCCGCGCCGTCCGCGATCCTTTCCCGCAGGCGCGGATCATCCCCGTGGGAGGGGTGCGCGTCGACACTGTCGCCGAGTACCTCGCCGCCGGGGCGTTCGGCATCGGGGTGGGCGGGCCTCTCGTCGGCGATGCGGCGAGTCCCGGCGGCGATCTCGACGCGCTCGCCGTCCGCGCCGGGGCATTCATGCAGGCCGTGCGCGCGGGGTGACCGGCGCACTCCATAGGTTCCTCATCATCGGCCCCTCGATCTCGCATATGCGCGATTCCTAACGTCGATCTCGCCCCGCGATGGCCGCGGCGGAAGGAGAGAGATGTACGGAACGTATCTGCGGCGCGAACTCGCCGGCCGCAAGAAGCAGACGATGATCGTCGCGATCGGGTTGGCGATCGCGATCGCCCTCGTGATCGTGGTCAACGCCCTCACGGCGGGAGTGCGGGACGCGCAGGCGCAGGCCCTCGCCTCCGTCTACGGCGTCGGCACCGATCTCACCGTGACGGGCGAGCCCGCCGAACCCGGCCAAGGCGAAGGGCCGCGCTTCGACTTCGACGCGGATGCAGGTCAGAGCGACGGCGAGACCACCAAGCTCGCGCAGTCCACGCTGCGGACCGATTTCCTGCGCGGCACGCTCGACTCATCGGTGCTCGACACCGTCACCGCCACGGACGGGGTCGCCGCGGCATCCGGGGCGCTCAGCCTCACGAACGCCACCTTCTCCGGTGAGCTGCCCAGCGGTGGATTCGCTCCGCAGGACGGCGAGCAGCCGGCCGCGCCCGAGGAGGGGCAGACCGCACCGGACGCCGGACAGGGCGGCGGAGGAGGATCCTTCGGAGTCGACTCCTTCTCCGTGCTCGGCATCGACCCCGCAGCGACCTCGGTCGGTCCGCTCGCGTCGGCCGAGGTGACGGACGGACGCGGGTTCGACGCCGATGATGCCGAGGCGCTCGTCGCCCTCGTCGACAGCACCTACGCGGGTACCAATGAGATCGCGGTGGGAGACACGATCGATGTCGCCGGCTCCGATGTGGAGGTCGTCGGCATCCTCGGTTCGACTTCGGACAGCGCGGATACGGCCGCGAACGTCTATCTGCCGCTGCGCACCGCGCAGACGCTCGCCGGAGTGGACGACGTCATCTCCACCGTCTACGTGCAGGCGGATTCGGCCGATTCGATCGAGGCCGTGCAGTCCGCATTGGCCGACGCGCTCCCCGATGCGACCGTCACCTCGCAGTCCGAGCTCGCCGCGACCGTCTCCGGTTCGCTCTCCAGCGCGACCGCACTGATCACGAACCTCGGCACCTGGCTCTCGATCATCGTGCTCGCCGTCGCCGTGCTGCTCTCGGTGCTGCTCACCCTGTCGGGCGTCGGGCGTCGCACCAGGGAGTTCGGAACGCTCAAGGCGATCGGCTGGTCGAACGGCAGGGTCGTCCGTCAGGTCGCCGGAGAGTCCATGGTGCAGAGGCTGATCGGGGGAGCGGTCGGCCTCGTCCTGGGTATCGCCGGCATCGTGCTGATCAACGTCCTGAGGCCCACGGTCGCTGCGAGCGGTGCGAGCCAGGGCGCGGGTCCCGGTGCCATCGGCGGGGGCATGGGCGGGGGACCGACCGGAGGTGGAGGGATACTCCAGACCGCCGCGGCGGATGTCGTGCTCCAGGCGCCGTTCACCCCCGGGGTGCTGGTCGCCGCCGTCGGTCTCGCGGTGCTCGGCGGACTCGTCGCCGGAGCGTTCGGCGGCTGGCGCGCCGCGCGTCTCAGCCCGGCGGAAGCCCTGCGGTCGGTCGCATGATCACCGCACGCGCGGGCGACGTCCGGCACGACCCGCCACCCCCGATCCGAACAACCCGGAAGCCGACGACCCACGAGCAGGAGACGCACATGACCATCGCAGACCTCGAGCAGACGGCGCCCCGAGGCGGGCACGCGCAGCCGATCTACCGCGTCACGGGCGTGACCCGGACGTACACGCAGAAGGGGCGCATCGTGAAAGCGCTGACCGGTGTGGACCTCGACATCATGCCCGGCGAGTTCGTCACGATCCAGGGCCCCACCGGCGGCGGCAAGTCCACGCTCCTGCAACTGCTCGGTGCGCTCGACACGCCGACGACGGGTTCCCTCCTGCTCGACGGCCGCGAACTCGCGTCGGCCTCGGCGAAGGAACTCGGACGCCTCAGGGCGGAGGAGCTCGGATTCGTGTTCCAGGGGTTCAACCTGATCCCTACGCTCACGGCCACGGAGAACGTCGACATGGCGCTCGAGCCCCTCGATCTCGACAAGGGAGAGCGGCGCATGAGGGTCGCTGAGGCTCTCGCCCACGTCGGTCTCGACGACAGAGGCGACCATCGGCCCGCCGAGCTCTCCGGAGGTCAGCAGCAACGCGTCGCGATCGCGCGCGCCCTCGTCAAGAGGCCGCGGGTGCTCCTGGCCGACGAGCCGACGGGCAACCTCGATGAGAGCATGCGCGACGAGATCCTGACGCTTCTCGAATCGCTGTGCGCCGAGGGGATCACGATCATCGTGGTGACGCACGACTCGGCGGTGGCGCGACGCGCGACACGGCGTCTGCGCCTCACGAAGGGTGTCGTCCAGGACATCACGAGGTAGGCGGTGGGATGGCACCACCATGGTGCACGAAGGGCCGGGTACCTCGCGGTATCCGGCCCTTCGACGACGGGACGTCAGTGCGTGTCTTCCGCCTCGATCTCGGTGCGGTCGCCCGACCACAGCGTGTGGAACGTGCCCGGCTTGTCGATGCGCTTGTAGGTGTGCGCACCGAAGAAGTCGCGCTGTCCCTGCACGAGCGCGGCGGGGAGGCGGTCGGCGCGGATGCCGTCGTAGTACGACAGCGACGACGAGAACGCCGGAGCCGGGATGCCCGCCTGGGCCGCGGTCACGACGACGCGACGCCACGATGCCTGGCCACGCGTGAGCGCCTCGGCGAAGTACGGTGCGGTCATCAGCACGGGCAGGTCGGGGGTCGCCGCGTAGGCGTCGGCGATCCGGTTGAGGAACTGGGCGCGGATGATGCAACCGCCGCGCCAGATCTTCGAGATCGCGCCGAGGTCGATGTTCCAGCCGTACTCGGCCGCCCCCGCCCGGATCTCGTCGAAGCCCTGCGAGTAGGCCACGATCTTGGAGGCGTAGAGCGCCAGGCGCACATCCTCGATGAACTGCTCGGTGTCTTCGGTCGAGACCGTGAACTCCTCGTCGGGGCCGGGGAGGCCGCCGGCGACGGCGCGCTGCTCGGGGTGCGACGAGAGCGAGCGGGCGAAGGTCGCCTCGGCGATGCCGGAGACGGGGACACCGAGCGAGAGCGCGGTCTGCACGGTCCAGGCTCCGGTGCCCTTGGCGCCGGCCTGGTCGAGGATCACGTCGACGAGCGGCTTGCCGGTCTCGGCGTCGACCTGGCGGAGCACCTCTGCGGTGATCTCGATCAGGTACGACTCGAGCTCGCCCTTGTTCCACTCGGC
Source organism: Microbacterium sp. K27 (assembly GCF_004794435.1). Classification (NCBI taxonomy): domain Bacteria; kingdom Bacillati; phylum Actinomycetota; class Actinomycetes; order Micrococcales; family Microbacteriaceae; genus Microbacterium; species Microbacterium sp. K27. The sequence goes on along the minus strand of NZ_SSDK01000046.1, from coordinate 124,539 downwards.
GAAGATCTCGGCGATCTCGGCCGGCGACTTGCCCGTGCCGCGGCGGATGAGGTCGTAGGCCTCGGCGATGAGCTGCATGTCGGCGTACTCGATGCCGTTGTGCACCATCTTGACGAAGTGCCCGGCGCCGTCGTGGCCGACGTGCGTGACGCACGGCTCGCCCTCGGCGATCGCGGCGATCGACTTCAGGATCGGTCCGAGCGTGACCCACGACTCGTCAGAGCCGCCGGGCATGATGGAGGGGCCGGTGAGGGCACCCTCCTCGCCGCCGGAGATGCCGGCGCCGACGAAGTTGATGCCGGTCTCGCGGACCGCCTTCTCGCGACGGATGGTGTCGGGGAAGTACGCGTTGCCGCCGTCGACGATGATGTCGCCCGGCTCGAACACCTCGACCAGCGCGTCGATCACCGCATCGGTCGGGCCGCCGGCCTTGACCATGATGATCGCGGTGCGCGGCTTCTGGAGCGAGTCGGCGAACTCCTGGTAGGTGTGGGCCGGGACGAATCCGGCCTCGGGGTGCTCGTCGAGGAGCGTCTGGGTCTTCTCGTAGCTGCGGTTGAAGATCGCCACCGTGTTTCCCTCGCGGCTGGCGAGGTTGCGGGCGAGGTTCGATCCCATGACGGCGAGTCCGACGACTCCGATGTTCGCTGATGCTTCGGGCACAGAAGGCTCCTCGATCGTGAAGAAGGGGTGGTTTCAGCGTATCGCTGTACGGGAGGTCAGTGGCCACCTGTGTCACGAGAGGCGATGAAGCGTCGTGACACCGCGATGTCGCGGTCTCCGAGCCCGGCGGCGACCAGTTCGTCGAAGGCCGCACGCAGGGTGGGCAGCAGGACGGGTGAGGTGCCGGTGGCTTCGGCGATGTCGGCCGCGAAGCCGAGGTCCTTCACCATGTACTGCGCGATGCCGCTGGGGGAGTCGTCGCCGGTGACGAGCTTCTCGCGACGACTGTCGAGCAGGCGCGAGCCGGCGTAGCCGCCCGAGAGCAGCGACCAGAGCGCATCGAGGTCGAGTCCGGAGCGCTCGGCCAGCACGGTGGCCTCGCCGAGCGCCATGATCGTCGCCGACACCACGAGCTGGTTGCAGGCCTTGGCGACCTCGCCGGCCCCGAGTGGTCCGAGCAGCACAGGGGTTCCGCAGGGCGCGAGCACCTCGGCGGCGACGGCGGCATCGTCCGGGTCGCCGCCGAGCATGATCGAGAGGGTCCCGGCGACCGCTCCGTCTTCCCCACCCGAGACCGGGCAGTCCACGATCCTGACCCTGCCGCCCGTCTGCGCTCCGACGCGGTCCGCGAGCGCACGGACGGCGGGAGCAGAAGAGGTGGACCCGATGAGGATGAGCAGGTCTCCGGCTTCGGCGAGCAGCCCGTCGGGACCGTCGAGCATGGCTTCGAACGGGGGGAGGTCGGGCAGCATCATGAGCAGGACGTCTACTCTGGAGGCGAGCTCGCGTGGTGTCGGCGCCCACGAGGCGCCGGCGGCCAGCAGTTCCGGCTGCGGGCGGCGCGCATGGATGACGAGCCCCCCGTGGGCGGCGAGCAGGCGGTCGGCCATGGGGCGGCCCATGGCGCCGAGGCCCACGACGCCGACGGTGACGGATGAGATGCTCATGCGCACACGGTAGCAACAATCCAACAGATAGAACAGTGTCCAACAGGGTGGAACTGGGCTAAGGTGAGGGATCCAGACTTCCCGAGGGAGGGGACCAGCATGACGGGGACCGAGAAGAAACTGCGCGCCGTCGTGGCGGTGCCGCTGCCGGAACGCCTGTGTCGACTGATCGAGGAGCTCGAGCCTCGCCTCGAGGTGGTCCGCGATCACGCACTCCTGCCGCCGATGCGCGGACCGGCCGACTGGTCCGGCGACCCGGAGTACGTACGCACGCCGAGCGCGCAGCAGGCTTTCGACGAACTGGTCGACTCCGCCGACGTGCTCTTCGGGATCCCCGACGTGGACGCCGCTGCGCTGGCTCGCACCGTCGCTGCGAACCCGCATCTGCGCTGGGTCATGACGACAGCCGCCGGTGGCGGGGCCTCGGTCAAGGCCGCGGGTCTCGACCGAGCCGCTCTCGATCGCATCGTGTTCACCACCAGTGCCGGCGTGCACGGGGGCCCGCTCGCGGAGTTCGCGGTGTTCGGAGTGATGGCCGGCGCGAAGAACCTTCCGCGCCTGCTCGCGGATCAGGGCACGCGTACCTGGCCGGACCGCTGGGAGATGCGTCAGCTCGACGAGATGACGGTGCTGGTCGTCGGTCTGGGCGGCATCGGCACGGAGTGCGCGCGACGCTTCCATGCGCTCGGCGCACGGGTGTGGGGGACGACGCGCTCCGGGCAGCCGGTGGCGGGAGTGGATCGCCTGGTGCCGCTGGACGAGCTGACCGACGCGGTGGCCCACGTCGACGCGATCGTCGTCACCCTTCCGGGCACGGCGCAGACGCACCATCTGATCGGCGCCGACGTGTTCGATGCGGTCAAACCCGGCGCGATCATCACCAACGTCGGCCGCGGCACCGTGATCGACGAGAGCGCTCTGCTCGGTGCGCTCGACGACGGCCGCGTGGCCTTCGCCGCGCTCGACGTCTTCGAGCAGGAGCCCCTCGACGGTGCGTCGCCGCTGTGGTCGCATCCGAACGTGCTCGTGAGCCCGCACACCGCCGCCCTCAGTTCCAAGGAGGAGGAGCGGATCGCCCGTCGCTTCGCGGAGAACGCGGCGCGCCTGCTCGATGGCGAGCCGCTGACCGCCGTGGTCGATACGGTCGAGTTCTACTGATCGGCCCACAGGTGATCGAGCGCCTGTGGCTCCCCGCTGTCGGAAGGTGCGGCCATGGATGATGACACCCGCGAAGGGCGCGACCCCGCACCTGCCGTGACCCGCAGCATCCGCCTGCTCGGCATCCTCGCCGAGTCCGGGGGTCCACGAACGCTCACCGAGCTCGCGGGGGAACTCGGGCTGGCGAAGTCGTCGACGGCGAACCTCTGCCTGGCGCTCGAGGCCGGGGGCATGATCGATCGCACCCCGCAGGGCTATCGTCTCGGGGTGCGCACGGCCGAGCTCGGCGGTGCGTTCGCTGCCCAGTTCAACCAGGTGCGGGAGTTCTACAGCGTGTGCGAGGCCTCGCCGCAGCTCGCCTCCGAGCTGGTCCAGGTCGCGATGCTCGATGGCACCGATGCGCTGTATCTCGCGCGACATGAGGGGTCGCGCTCGCTCCGGCTGGGCACCCCGCTCGGCTCGCGGCTTCCGGCGCCGCTGTCGGCCACGGGGCGCGCGCTCCTGGCGGCGATGAGTGACGCTGAAGTGGTCGAGCTCCTCGGTGAGGATGCCGTCTTCCCTCAGCTCACCGAGCGGAGCGCGACGACCATGCCGGGGCTGCTGGAGGTGCTGGCGACCGCCCGTCGACGGGGCTGGGCGCTCGATGCCGAGGAGTCCTTCCGCGGCATCGTCGGCGTCGCGGTGCCCCTGGAAGGCTGGGCGCCGACGGACCCGCCGCTCGCGCTCGGTGTTGCGATCCGTGCCGCCGAGGCCGACTACGAGCGCATCGAGCGGGTGGGTGAGGCGCTGCGGGACGCCGCCGCCGCGCTGACGAACCCCTTCAGCTCAGCCGTTCGGCACTGACGCCCTCCTGCGCCCCATCGCGCCCGCAGGGCGCGGTGGTCCTTTTGCGTGCCTGCGGCGGGACGCGAAGTCGGTCCAAAGGGTTGAACACAATCCAACGGGCTGGTACAGTCGGGGAACGCCGCAGGCGAAGCCGATCGAAGGAGATGGCCGTGACAGACCCCCGCACCTCACCCCGAGCAGCGTCCGATGACCCGGAATACGCGGCGAACCTGCGCCGCGCGACCCTCGCGTCGAGCATCGGCAGCGCGCTGGAGTACTTCGATTTCGCGCTCTACGGCCTCTCCACGGCGCTGATCTTCAATGTGCTGTTCTTCCCGCAGGATGACCCGGCGATGGCGACGGTCGCCGCGTTCGCGACCTTCGGCGTCGGATTCCTCGCGCGTCCGTTCGGCGGCCTGTTCTTCGGCGTCCTGGGTGACAAGCTCGGGCGCAAGTGGGTCCTGGTCGCGACCATCGTGCTGATGGGCGGCGCCTCCACCGCGATCGGACTGCTGCCCACCTACGCGGCGATCGGCGTGTGGGCACCGATCCTGCTGGTGCTGATGCGGCTGCTGCAGGGTTTCGGAGCGGGTGCCGAGCAGGCGGGGGCGACGGTGCTGATGGCCGAGTACGCGCCGGTGAAGCGCCGGGGCTTCTTCTCGGCACTCCCGTTCGTCGGCATCCAGGCGGGCACACTGCTCGCCGCGGTGGTGTTCGGCCTGATCACGCTGCTCCCCGAGGACCAGCTGCTGAGCTGGGGATGGCGCGTGCCCTTCCTCGCCTCCTTCGCGCTGATCCTGCTCGCGCTGTTCATCCGGATGCGGCTGCGCGAGACGCCGACGTTCATCGAGCTCGAGAAGCACGAGCAGATCGCCGACCGCCCCATCAAGGAGATCTTCACCCACGGCCTGCCCGGCGTGATCGTCGGCGTGGGGCTGCGGATGGCCGAGAACGGCGGCTCGTACATGTTCCAGACGCTCGGTCTCGCCTTCTTCGTCACGGTCGTCGGCGACAACGCCGACAAGAGTCTGCTCACCTGGGGCGTCACCCTCGGCTCGCTGATCGGCGTCTTCTCCGTGCCGTTCACCGGCCACCTCTCCGACCGCTTCGGGCGCCGTACCGTCTACCGCTTCGGAGCGGTCTTCATGCTGGTCTACACGTTCCCCGCGTGGTGGCTGCTGTCGCTCGGGAACTACGCCGTGGCCATCGGTGTGATCGCGATCGGCATCGGCGTCGCCGTGAACAGCATGCTCGGACCGCAGTGCGCCATGCTTCCCGAGCTCTTCGGAAACCGTCACCGCTACCTGGGCGTGGCGATGGCCCGCGAGATCTCGGCCGTGCTCGCCGGTGGCCTCGCCGGTGTCCTCGGTGCCTACCTGATCGCGGTGAGCGACGGCAACTGGGTGCTCCTGGCCATCTACATGGCTGTGCTGGCCCTCATCACCACCGCGTCGACATTCCTCGCTCCCGAGACCCTCCGCCGTGACCTCACCCGTGTCGACGACGCGATCAAGGTCTCGCGCGGGGAGGGCGGCGACGACGTGTTCGCCACCACGGTGTCGATCAAGGCCGTCGGACGATGACGGCGCTGCCGGCGGGACTCGCTGCTTTCGATCTGACCGGGCGCACGGCGCTCGTCACCGGATCGAGTCAGGGCATCGGCAGGACCCTCGCCGAGGGCCTCGCCGGTGCAGGAGCGACCGTCGTCGTGCACGGGCGCGATGCCGCGAAGGCGCAGGCGGCGGCGGGCGTGATCGCACAGGGCACGGGAGCCGTCGTGCACAGCGTCGTCTTCGACGTGACCGAGGCGGCGGCGGTGGATGCCGGCATGGGCGAGGTGGAGCATCTGGTCGGTACTCCCGACATCCTCGTGAACAACGCCGGTGTCCAGCGCCGTGCGCCGATCGCCGAGTTCGCCGACGAGGATTGGGACGCCCTCGTGCAGACCAACCTCTCCAGCGTCTTCCACCTGTCGCGACGGGTCTCCGCGGGGATGATCGCGCGCGGCTCGGGCAAGATCATCCAGATCGGCAGCGTGCAGTCGCAGCTCGCCCGTCCCTCGATCGCGGCGTATGCGGCGACCAAGGGCGCGATCGTGATGTTCACGAAGGGGCTGTGCGCCGATCTCGCCCCGCACGGTATCCAGGCCAATGCGATCGCGCCCGGATACTTCGCCACCGAGCTCACGAAGGCTCTCGTCGCCGACGAGCAGTTCTCGGAGTGGGTCCGCGGGCGCACACCCGCCGGGCGCTGGGGTGACACCGCGGACCTCGTCGGGGCCCTGCTGTTCCTCGCCAGCGGCGCGAGCGACTTCGTCAATGGACAGACGCTGTTCGTCGACGGCGGCATGACGGCGGTCGTCTGATGCGTCTCGGACGAGTCGCCACCACCGGAGGCCCCCGGTGGGTACGGCAGGCGGCCGACGGCTTGATCCCGGTGACGGATCCGTTCGTCGCCTTCGCCGAGGGGCAGGAGCCGGAGGATGCCGGGCCGCGCATCGAAGGCACGGTCATCGCGCCGGTGGATCCGCTGGTGATCGTCGGCATAGCCCAGAACGGACCCGCCCACGTCTCTCCCGTGCAGGCGTGGCTCAAGAGCCCGCGGACGGTGACCGCCGGCGGTGTCGACGTCGTCCTGCGCCGCGATGCGGGCGGCCAGGTCGCCGAGGGGGAGATCGCGGTCGTGATCGGCCGCCCGACCCGGGGGCTGACCGCGCAGACCGCGCACGAGTACGTGCTCGGGGTCACCGCGGTGAACGACCTCTCGAGTCCGGAGCGCGCGGCGTTCGATCCGCGAAACTTCGAATCGAAGTCGGGGGAGGGGTATACGCCGCTCGGCCCCTGGATCGACACCGCAGCCGGGATCGACGATGTGCGCCTTCAGGTGGAGGTCGACGGACGCCCGGTCGCCGAGACCGGAAGCCGGCAGCTGCCGATGTCGATCCGCGACTGCCTCGCCTACGTGGCCGCGTGGTCGCCGCTCGGCCCGGGCGATGTCGTCATGACGGGTGCTCCGCACTCGCAGGCGCCCGTGGGGCCGGGGCAGATCGTGACCGTCAGAGTGGCGGGGATCGAGTTGGTCACGGCTTTCGTGTGACCGAGGAAGGAGCGCGGTGAACAACCTCGCCGTGGTGGCGCACGCCGCCGAAGACCTGCGGATCGATGACATCGGCGCCCCGGCGCCCCGACCGGACGAGGCCGTCGTGGGCATCGCCTACGGGGGCATCTGCGGATCCGACCTCCACTACTGGCAGCACGGCGCGGCCGGTGCATCCGTGCTGCGCGAGCCGATGATCCTCGGGCACGAGGTGTCCGGGGTCGTGGCCGTCGCTGCGGCCGACGGCACGGGACCGGCCGTCGGCACCCCCGTGGCCGTCCATCCGCTCACCGCGCACGGCGACGGTCGCACGCCCTGGCCCCCCGAGCATCCGAATCTCGCACCGGCCTCGACGTATCTCGGGTCAGCGATGCACCTGCCGCACACGCAGGGAGCCTTCGCGCGGCGCGTGGCGCTCCCTGCGCGCATGCTGTATCCGCTTCCTTCCGGCCTCGACCTGCAGACGGCGGCGCTGGCAGAGCCCGCCGCCGTCGCCTGGCACGGGGTGCAGAGGGCGGGGGATGTGCGCGACCGGCGAGTGGTCGTGATCGGCGCCGGACCCATCGGTCAGCTCGTCGCCGCCGTCGCCCAGCGTGCCGGCGCGTCCTCCGTGACCGTCACCGACCTGCAGCAGCGGCCGAGGGAGATCGCCGAGGCGCGCGGGATCCGAGCGATCGATGCGCGGGCCGAGACCGAGATCTCCGAGCTGTATGCCGATGTCGTGATCGAGTCGAGCGGAACGGTTCCGGGGCTCGACGCCGCCGTCTCCGCTGCTGTCCGCGGGGGCACGGTGGTGATGCTGGGGCTCCAGCGCGGGGGCGCGGTTCCCGCGCCGATGGCCACGGCGATCACTCGCGAGCTCACGCTGCGGGGGTCCTTCCGCTTCGGCGCGGAGTTCGGCGAGGTCATCGCCGCCCTCGCCGATGGCAGCCTCGACGTGCGCGGTATCATCAGCCAGGTGGTGCCTGTGGACGACGCGCTCGACGCGTTCGCACTGGCCGCCGACCCCGCGAGTTCCTGCAAGGTGCTCGTCGACTTCGGCCGGGAGGCATGAGTGTGCGCGTCGTCGTGATGGGCCCGAGCGGTTCGGGCAAGTCGACCGTGGGTGCGTTCCTTGCCGAGAGCCTCGGTGCGCGCTTCATCGACGGCGATGATCTGCATCCGGCCGCGAACGTCCGCAAGATGGCGGCCGGGGTGCCTCTGGACGACACGGATCGGCTGCCCTGGCTCCGTCTGGTCGGCGAGACGCTGCAGAGTGAGGACCGCGTCGTCGTGGCGTGCTCGGCGCTCAAGCGCGTCTATCGCGACGTCATCCGGACCGGAGCGCCCGAGACGTTCTTCGCCGAACTCGCTATCGGTCGCGCGGTGCTCGAGGAGCGGATGCGGCTGCGGGCCGATCACTTCATGCCGGCGGCGCTCCTGGACTCGCAGCTCCAGACGCTCGAATCGCTCGAGGCCGATGAGGCTGGAATCCGGGTGGACGAGTCGGCGGACGTCCTGACCGCGGCCGCCGTCATCGCCGAAGCGGCACAGCGGCGCTGAGAGTTCGGGGCAGAGCGTGCGGAAACGGCTCTGCGGCCGGCGGTCAGTCCTTGCGGTATCCCGAGCGTCCCATCGCGAACAGCGCGATGAACGAGGTGACGGCTGCGCACACGGTCATGGCGCCGATCAGCCAGAGGAGTGCGTGCGAGAGGAAGGCGCCGTCGAGCATGGGGGTTCTCCGTGTTCTGCAGAAAAAGGACCGGTGTCCTCAGCCTATCGGGTCATCCGGTACCATTGAGGCTGTACCTCGGCGAGGGATGCTTCTGCGCGTGCGCGAACATCCGTTATCGACGCGGCGAAGCAAGCCCGGTGGCTTTCCTCCTGCGTCAGCGAGTTCGAAAATTCCAAGACCACCGCGCGGCGCCTTCGCTGCGTGTCCCGAAGGAGAACCCATGTCTGAAGACACCAAGGTCCAGGCCGAGCTCCGCGAGAGCTTCGGCAAGGGCTTCGCCCGCCGCCTCCGCGCCGCCGGCAAGATCCCCGCCGTCATCTACGGCCACGGCACCGAGCCGGTGCACGTCGCGCTGCCGGGCCACCAGGTCTCGCTCATCATCCGTCGCGCCAACGCGCTTCTCGAGCTCGACATCGAGGGCAAGGGCCAGCTCGCCCTCGTCAAGGACGTCCAGCGCGACCCGGTGCACCAGATCATCGAGCACATCGACCTGCTCGTCGTGAAGAAGGGCGAGAAGGTCGCCATCGACGTCCCGATCGTCGTCACGGGCGAGTCCGCTGCCGGCACCATCGTCAACCTCGACGCGACCACGCTGTCGATCGAGGCCGAGGCCACGCACATCCCGCAGAACATCGAGGTCTCCGTCGAGGGACTGGAAGAGGGCGCGCACATCACCGGCGCCGACGTGAAGCTCCCCAAGGGCTCCACGCTGCTCTCCGACCCCGAGGTCCTCGTCGTGGCGATCTCGGTCCCGGCTGCACCCACCGAGGATGACGAAGAGGCCGCCGAGGCCGGCGAGGCCACCGAGGCTGCCGAAGAGGCCGCCGCGGAGTGACCTCCGACTGATTCATCACAGAGGGGACGCGATCCGATCGCGTCCCCTCTGTCGTATCCTGACCTGGGCTGCGCACCCGGCGGGGAGAGGACGACGACATGGCATCGACCTGGCTCGTGGTGGGGCTCGGCAACCCCGGCCCGCGATACGAGGCCACGCGACACAACATCGGGCAGATGGTGGTCGACGAGCTGGCATCGCGGCGCGGCGAAGCCTTCCGTGAGCACAAGGGCGGAGCCCGCGTCGTCGAGACATGGGTGCGCCCCGGCGCGGACAAGCTCGTGCTGGCCAAGCCGAACACCTTCATGAACGTCTCGGGGACCCCGGTGGCGGCGCTGGCCCGGTTCTACTCGGTGCCGCCAGAGCAGGTGATCGTGGTACACGATGAACTCGACATCCCGTTCGACACGGTCAAGCTCAAGACCGGGGGAGGACACGGCGGACACAACGGTGTCCGTGATGTCGCACGGGCGCTGAGCACTGCCGACTTTCCGCGTGTGCGGGTGGGCATCGGACGTCCGGTCGGGCGTCAGGATCCCGCGGACTGGGTGCTCGCCCCGTTCGGCAAGGAAGAGCGGCCGAACCTGCCGATCCTCATCGCGGACGCCGCCGACGCGGTCGAGCTGCTGGTCGACGAAGGCCTTCTCGCGGCACAGCAGAAGCACCACGCGCCGCGCTGAGACGGCCGCTGCGGGGTCGTGGCGCGGTCAGGCCGTATAGGTCGACAGGCCCGTCGCAGCGCCCGCGGTCAGCGCGACGACCAGGGCGATGAAGAAGATCACCGACGCCAGGACGGCGACCACGAGAGCGGCGATTCCCGCGCCGCGGCCACGCTTCTTGGCGATCGCGACGATACCGAGCACGATCGCTGCGATGCCGACGACGGTCCCGATCCAGAAGGAGAGCTCCGCCCAGAGCACCTGATCCCGCACAGGGGTGAGCACGCGGAGATCGTCGGCGGTGACCGATGCGCCGTTCGGGAGGAACCGACCGATCTCGAACGCGCTGATGCCCACGACGATCGCCGGCACCACGGCCGCGACGAGCGCGAGAACCAGCGCAAGTGTTCCGAAGAGTCCGGAGGTGGACGGTGTCGCGGCGTCGGGCACCTGATAGGCGCCGGCCGGGGTGGCGTAGCCGCCGACAGGCACCTGGTAGGCCCCGGGAGGGGCTGCCGGATACCCGGGCGCGGGTGCTGCCGGGTAGCCGGAGGGCGTTGCCGGAGGATACGGTGCACCCGCCGGGGGATACGCGGGAGCTGCCGGAGGGTACGCGGGAGCTGCCGGAGGGTACCCGGGGGCGGTCGGCGGCGGGAACGCGCCGGTCGCGGGCGACGCAGACGGGTCGGAGGGCACGGCACCGGGCGGGGGAGGCAGCTGCGGATCAGTCACGCCCCCATCCTAAGGCGAGGCTCAGACGCGCCGGAGCAGACCCACCCGGTCGTACACGTCGGAGAGGGTCGCGTCGGCGACGGCGTCAGCGCGCGCGGCGTTCTCCGCCAGGATGCGATCGAGCTCGGCAGGATCGTCGAGCAGCTCGAGGGCCCTGGCACGCACCGGCCCGAACTCGTTCACGACGACCTCGGCAAGACCCTTCTTGAAGTCGCCGTAACCGCGACCCGCGTACTCGTCCTCGATCGCGGCGACCTGGCGCCCGGTGAGGGCCGCGTAGATCGTGAGCAGGTTCGAGACGCCGGGCTTGTTCTCGCGGTCGAACCGCACCGATCCCTCGTTGTCGGTCACCGCACGCATGACTTTCTTCGCCGACTTCGCCGGGTCGTCGAGCATCCACAGCACGCCGGCATCGCTCTCGGCCGACTTCGACATCTTCGACGTCGGGTTCTGCAGGTCGTAGATGCGCGCGGTCTCCTTCTGGATGACCGGCATCGGCACGGTGAAGGTCTCACCGAAGCGCGAGTTGAAGCGCTCGGCGAGGTCGCGGGTGAGCTCGACGTGCTGCTTCTGGTCGTCACCCACCGGCACCACGTCGGTCTGGTAGAGCAGGATGTCGGCGGCCATCAGCACCGGGTAGGTGAACAGTCCGACGCTGGTGGAGTCCGCGCCATACCGGGAGGACTTGTCCTTGAACTGGGTCATCCGGCCGGCCTCGCCGAAGCCCGTGATGGTGCTGAGGATCCACGCGAGCTCGGCGTGTGCTCGCACGTGCGACTGCACGTACAGCGTCGACAGCGACGGCTCGATGCCGGCCGCGATGTACTGGGCGGCCGTGCGACGCGTCTTCTCGCGGAGCTCGGCCGGATCCTGCGCGACCGTGATCGCGTGCAGGTCGACGACGGAGAAGAACGCGTCGTAGGAGCTCTGCAGGTCCCGCCACTGGAGCAGCGCGCCGATGTAGTTGCCGATCTGGAGGGAGTCGGCGGAGGGCTGCATTCCGGAGTAAAGGCGAGGTTTCGTCACGGAGTCAATCCTATGGGGTGCGTGCCGTGCCCCTACGATGGGCGCATGGCCTCCGTATCCCCGCGCTCACGGTCGCGAGGGGATCGGGCCCTCTATGTCGAGATCCTCATCGTCGCGCCCCTCGACGAGGTGTGGCGGCTGACGCAGGATCCGGCCTCGCACGTGCGCTGGGATGCGCGTTTCAGCGACATCGTGCCGCAGCGCACCCGAGCAGACGGTGCGCAGGACTTCCGCTACGAGCTCGATCTCGTGGTGCACACGATCCGCGGGACCGGCGTATCGCACGCCACGAAGGAGAGCTCCACGGGAGAGCGCACCTCCGCGCTGCTCTTCGACACCGACGACGCGCTCTCGCCGCTCGGAACCGGGCGCGGCTACTGGCGCTACGTGCCGACGGAGAAGGGCGTGCGATTCCTCACCGGCTACGACTACGCACCGGGATGGGGATGGCTGGGACGCGTTCTCGATCCGCTGGTGACCCGACGGTTCGTCTGGTGGCTCACCGCCCGCAGCTTCGATCGTCTCCGGTTGTGGGCCGAACTGGGCATACCTCCGGAGGAGACCAGCGGCTGGCGGTCGCTCCGGCGCGGGTACCGACCACGCGCACGCAACTGCCTCTCGCGCCCCCGGCGCACCGGGCGGACCATCATGGAGGACGCACCGGTATCCCTCGAGGAGATCGCATGACGACCGGGACCGGGATCTTCGAGCGCGCACTGGGAGCCGACTTCGCGCGCCTCCATCCGCAGCTGCAGCGCCGCTTCGGGGTCGGCGTGGACGCCGGATACGGCTGCATCGGACGCGGGGTGATGTCCGAGGTCCGGCGAGGCCCGTGGTGGACCCTGCCTTTCCTGCTGATCGGCACGTTCCGCAACATCCTGTTCCCCGAGCGGGGGCGGGATGTGCCGTTCCGGATCGACAACCTGGCCTACGTCGACGACTTCGGTCGCGAGACCGTGACCTTCGTGCGGACGATGGACGTGCGCCCCGGCCGCCGCCGCCGATTCGACGCGACCATGATCTACAGCGACGCACGTCGACGGGTGGTCGACTATCTGGGTACGCACCAGCACTTGGCCGTCGACCTCGATCTGGCCGTCACCGACGACGGCGGGCTCCTGCTCACCTCGGGCGCACAGCGCTTCTACGAGGGGCCCATCGCCTTCCGCTTCCCGATGCTCTTCAGCGGGCGCGCTCGGCTCATCGAGCGCTACGACGACGAGCAGGAGCGGTATCTGATCGACCTCGAGATCCACAACGATGTCTTCGGGTTCCTGTTCGGCTACCGCGGTGCCTTCACCTGCGAGTTCGTCGGCGGACCGGCTCCGGAGACCGTCAAGCCGTACCGCGAGGAGATCCGCGAGTGACCGCGCGCGGAGCCGCCTTTCTCGAAGCGCTGGGGGAGGAGGCGGAGAGGCTTCATCCCGAGCTCCTGGCGCAGATGCGCGTCGAGGCGAGGAACGACGGAGCCGAGGGGGTCTTCGCGGTCGCCGGCAGCTGGTTCGGGCGCCTCGCCGCCCTCGCGTCGCCCCTCGTCGGGCCGCGGCTGCTCGTCACGCGGTTCGGCCGCGACGTGCCCTTCCGGATCGATACCGTGTCCGGTCGATCGCCCTCGGGACGGCCGACGCTCGACACGGTCCGTGAGTTCCGTTTCGCCGACACGACACAGCACGTCGTCGACCGGCTCTTCGCGACGGGACATCCCGGCCTCGTCCAGAATGCGCTGGGGTCGAGGGGGCGGGTCGAGATGCTCGAGGAGTGCTCGGTGACCGACGACGGTGCGCTGCGTATGCGCACTCGGGCCGTCGCGCTGCGTCTCGGCCGATGCAGGATCGCGTTGCGCGGGATTCTCCGCATCGACGTCGATCTCGTCGACGGCTGGGACGACACCCACGACCGACGCACCATCGAGATGCGCGCGACGAGTCCCGTGCTCGGGACCGTCCTGGAGTACCGGGGATGGTACCGCTACGCGGATGCCACCCTCGGCGCCGCTCAGTAGCGGTAGTCGACGACGACGGGCGCGTGGTCGCTCCAGCGCTGGTCATAGGCCGCAGCGCGTGCGACGTGGTAGGTCTCCACACGCTCGGCGAGTGCAGGCGTCGCCAGGTGGTAGTCGATGCGCCACCCGGAGTCGTTGTCGAACGCCTGCCCGCGCATCGACCACCAGGTGTACGGCCCGTCGACCTCGCCGTGGAACTTCCGCCCCACGTCGATCCAGCCGAGGCCGGTGCCCACCGTGCCGTCGACACCGGAGACCTCCGCGCCGGCCTCGCCGAGGAACCGATCGAAATACGCGCGCTCGCGGGGAAGGAAACCGGCCTTCTTGCGGTTGCCTCGCCAGTTCTTGATGTCGAGCTCGCGGTGTCCGACGTTCAGGTCGCCGGTCACGAGGGCGAGGGCGCCTTCGGCGCCGAGTTCAGCGAGCCGCGTGCCGAACGCGTCGAGGAACTTCCACTTCTCATCCTGCTTCGGGGTGTCGGCCTCGCCGGAGTGCACGTAGGCGCTCACCACGGTCAGCGGACGGTCGCCGATCAGGTAGTCGGCCTCGATCCATCGCCCCTTGGAGTCGAAGTCGTCGGGGCCGAAGGCGGTGCGCGAGGCCAGCGCAGGCGTGCGACTGGCGATGGCGACTCCGGCACGTCCCTTCGCGGTGGCCTCGTCGTGGACGAATGACCAGCCGGGGAGCGCGGCCTCGAGATGCTCGTCCTGTCCGCGCACCTCTTGCAGCGTGAGGATGTCGACTCCGGCGTCGTCGAGCCAGGAGCTCATCCCGTTGCGAGCCGCCGCTCGGATTCCGTTGACATTGACCGTGGCGATACGCAGATGAGGCATGGTCACAAGCCTAACGAGCGCTGCCGACATCCCGTCCCGGTCGGTGCAGTTCGGAGAGCAGACGCTGGGCGAGCGGCGTGCTCGGATCGGGCGGCGGGGGAGGAGAGGCTTCGAGGTCGGCGAGCTCCTGCTCCGCATCGCGCACGGCCTTCGCCGCGCTCCACGCGCGGTACCAGGGCGCGGCTTCACGTGCGGCATGGGCTTCGCGCACGCGGATGCGCGCGGCCGTCAGCAGGGCCTGATACTCCGCCATGCGGCGCTCGGCCTCGGTCAGCGTGAGGAGGGGCAGGTCGCGGTCCTGTGCAGCGACCGCGATCCAGGAGGAGGCCACCAGCATCACCACGCCGTTGATGCGGAACCAGAGCAGCAGACCGATGAAGATCGCGAACGTCGCGAGCAGCGGGTTGGACGGGGTGTAGCTGAGGAGGAACCCCGCACCGAACTGCAGGATCGTCATCGCGCCGCCGCCCAGGAGAGCGCCGGGCCAGATCGTCTGCCAGTGCAGGGAGGTCCCGGTGAGGAATCGGACCATCGCCGCCAGGGCGCCCGACATCAGCGCGAAGGAGACGATGACGGCGCCGATGCGGATGAGGATCACCCCGTTCGAACTGGAGTCCCAGCCGAGCAGACCGAGGAGCCAGCTCAGGATCGCGGCGCTCGCCGAGCTGAGGACCGAACCGGCCACCAGGGAAGCTCCGAAGATCACCGCCGCGAGCAGGTCGCGCGCCTTCAGGATCACGTAGCTGCGGCGATCGGGCGGCAGGCCGAAGATGTCTCTGGTCGCACGACGAGAGAACGTGACCCAGCCGATCGCGGTCCAGATCACGGTGCCGAGCGCGATCAGACCGGTGACGCTCAGCACTCCGGTAGTGCTCGCCGCGATGTCCTTCACCTGATCGGGCGTGACCACACCGCCCTCGGGAAGGATCAGGTTGGGGATGTAGCTGTTGATCATCGCGATGAGGGCGTCGACGGCTTCATCGCTGCCGCCGAGCCAGAGTCCGGCGATCGCGAAGGCCAGGTAGATCGCGGCGAAGATCGCGAAGAGGGCCTGGTAGCTCACGCCCGCGGCGAGGAGGAATCCGTTGTGCTGCAGGAAGTGGCGCCAGACGCGCACGGGGAACAGTCCGAGGGTGCGCTGCGTCAGCGCGGTCGCGCGCTCGACGGCCGCATCGAGGCGACCGGGGTCGGTCGCGGAGCCATCGGGTTCGGACACCTCCCCACCCTATCCAAGAGCGGAACGGGCGTGAGCAGGGCAGGAACGCAGAACAGGCGGCCCCGGAAGGGGACCGCCTGTTCTCGCGTTGTTGCCTGTCGCGGCGTCAGGGGCGACCGCGGAGCACGGCCTGCTTGACCTCGGCGATCGCCTTGGTCACCTCGATGCCACGGGGGCAGGCCTCGGAGCAGTTGAAGGTGGTGCGGCAGCGCCACACGCCTTCCTTGTCGTTGAGGATGTCCAGGCGGACAGCCGCGTTGTCGTCACGGGAGTCGAAGATGAAGCGGTGCGCGTTGACGATCGCCGCCGGCCCGAAGTACTGGCCGTCGGTCCAGAACACGGGGCACGACGAGGTGCACGCGGCGCACAGGATGCACTTGGTGGTGTCGTCGAAGATCTCGCGGTCGGCGATGGACTGGACGCGCTCCTTGCCCTTCTCCGGAACGGAGCTGGCGACGAGGAACGGCTGCACCTCGCGGTACGACGCGAAGAACGGCTCCATGTCGACGACGAGGTCCTTCTCGAGCGGCAGACCCTTGATCGCCTCGACGTAGATCGGCTTCGAGATGTCGAGGTCCTTGATCAGCGTCTTGCAGGCCAGGCGGTTGCGGCCGTTGATGCGCATGGCGTCGGAGCCGCAGATGCCGTGGGCACACGAGCGCCGGAAGGTGAGCGAGCCGTCGACCTCCCACTTGATCTTGTGCAGGGCGTCGAGCACGCGGTCGGTGGAATAGAGCTCCACGTCGTAGTCGACCCAGTGCGGCTCGGAGTCGACCTCCGGGTTGAACCGGCGGATGTTGAACGTGACGATGAAGGACTGGATGCCGGTCTCTTCGGTCGTGTCGGCAGGTGCCTCTGCGATGGCGGTCGACATGCTCAGTACTTCCTCTCCATCGGCGGGTAGTTGAACTCGCCCTGATCGTTCTTCGTGAAGACGACCGGCTTCCAGTCGAGCTTGATGTGGTCGCTCGGCGTGGAGGAGTGCGGATCACCGGTCAGGTAAGCCATGGTGTGCTTCATGTACTTCTCGTCGTTGCGCTTCGGGAAGTCGTCGCGCATGTGGCCGCCGCGGCTCTCCGCGCGGTTCTGCGCGGCGTAGACGACGACCTCGGCGATGTCGAGGAGGAAGCCCAGCTCGACGGCTTCGAGCAGGTCGGTGTTGAACCGCTGACCCTTGTCGTCGACGTGCACGTTCTTGTAGCGCTCACGCAGCTCGGCGATGACGCCGAGCACGTGCTGGAGGGAGTCGTGCGTGCGGAACACCTGCGCGCCCTTGTCCATCTCGTCCTGCAGCGTCTTGCGCAGGACGGCGATGCGCTCGGTGCCCTGGTTGTTGCGCAGGTCCTCGAGCATGCCCGACACGAAGCCGGCGGGGTTCTCGGGGAGGGGGACGAACTCGGCGGTCTTGACGTACTCGACGGCGTTGCGGCCGGCGCGCTTGCCGAAGACGTTGATGTCGAGCAGCGAGTTGGTGCCGAGGCGGTTGGCGCCGTGCACCGAGACGCAGGCGCACTCGCCCGCGGCGTAGAGGCCGGGGACGACGGTGGTGTTGTCCGCGAGGACCTCGCCGTCGTTGTTGGTCGGGATGCCGCCCATCGCGTAGTGCGCGGTGGGCATCACGGGCACGGGCTCGACGACCGGGTCGACACCGAGGTACGTGCGGGCGAACTCGGTGATGTCGGGGAGCTTGGTCTCGAGCACCTCGGCGCCCAGGTGCGTGCAGTCGAGCAGCACGTAGTCCTTGTGGGGGCCGGCGCCGCGCCCGTCCAGGACCTCCTGCACCATGCAGCGCGCGACGATGTCACGCGGGGCGAGGTCCTTGATGGTCGGGGCGTAGCGCTCCATGAAGCGCTCACCGGAGGCGTTGCGCAGGATCGCGCCTTCGCCTCGCGCGCCCTCGGTCAGGAGGATGCCGAGACCGGCGAGCCCGGTCGGGTGGAACTGGAAGAACTCCAGGTCCTCGAGGGGGAGTCCCTTGCGCCACACGATGCCGACGCCGTCACCCGTGAGGGTGTGCGCGTTCGAGGTGGTCTTGAAGATCTTGCCGAAGCCGCCGGTCGCGAAGATCACGGCCTTGGCCTGGAAGACGTGCAGCTCGCCGGTGGCCAGGTCATATGCGACGACGCCGGAGACCTGGGTCTTGCCGTCGGCATCCTTCACCGTGAGCAGGTCGAGCACGTAGAACTCGTTGAAGAAGTTGATGCCGAGCTTGACGCAGTTCTGGAACAGCGTCTGCAGGATCATGTGGCCGGTGCGGTCGGCGGCGTAGCAGGCCCGGCGGACCGGGGTCTTGCCGTGCTCGGCCGTGTGACCGCCGAAGCGACGCTGGTCGATCTTTCCCTCGGGCGTGCGGTTGAACGGGAGGCCCATGTTCTCGAGGTCGATGACCGCGTCGATGGCCTCCTTCGCGAGGATCTCGGCGGCGTCCTGGTCGACGAGGTAGTCGCCGCCCTTCACGGTGTCGAAGGTGTGCCACTCCCAGGAGTCCTCTTCGACGTTCGCGAGGGCTGCCGCCATGCCGCCCTGCGCCGCACCGGTGTGCGAGCGCGTGGGGTACAGCTTGGAGATCACCGCGGTCTTCGCGCCCGGGCCCGCTTCGATGGCGGCACGCATGCCCGCTCCACCGGCTCCCACGATCACGATGTCGAACTGGTGGTAGTGCACGCCGTCACGGACGACGGAATCCTGCGTCTCGGTAGTCACTTCTCGTATGCCTTCTTCTAGTTCCCGACGATCGCGGCGCATTCGGACCAGAGGACGCTGTCCTCGGTCACACCCAGGCACGGGTCGAACGTGAAGACCACGAGCGTGCCGAGGATGATGAGCAGGCCGGCGGCCAGCCCGAGCGCCCAGACCAGCGCCTTGCGCGCCGTGCTGTTCGTCACGTAGTCGTTCACGATGGTGCGCATGCCGTTGGCGCCGTGGATGAGTGCGAGCCACAGCATCAGCACATCCCACCACTGCCAGAACGGCGTGGCGAACTTGCCCGCGATGAACGCGAAGTCGAGGGCGTGGATGCCTTCGCCGACCATGAGGTTGACGAACAGGTGACCGAAGATCAGCACGACGAGCACGACGCCCGAGACACGCATGAAGATCCAGCCCCACTTCTCGAGGTTGACGCCGCGGCGGCGACGAGCCGGGGCGGCGGCGATGGTCTGTGCAGACATCAGTGTCCCCCTCCGAATCCGGCGAACGCGAGCATCAGGTGGCGGGGCACGAAGCCGGCCATGATGATGCCCCACACCAGCAGGACGCCCCAGAACAGCTGGCGCTGGTACTTGGCGCCCTTCGACCAGAAGTCGACGGCGATGATGCGCAGGCCGTTCATCGCGTGGAACACGATGCCGGCGACGAGCACGACCTCACCGAGGGCCATGATCGGGTTCTTGTATGTCCCGATGACGGCGTTGTACGCCTCCGGTGACACCCTGATCAGCGCCGTGTCGAGCACGTGCACCAACAGGAAGAAGAAGATGGCGACTCCGGTGATGCGGTGAAGCACCCACGACCACATGCCTTCGCGACCCCGGTAGAGGGTGCCGCGGGGGGTCTTGGACGTGGTTTCCGAAATCGACGGTGTCAAGCGGGCGCTTGTGGACACGGTCGTCCTCCCTGGATCGATGTGACTCGGTCGCGTGCGCTGCGCTTGTCCAAGTGTGAGCCTGTCGAAGTGTCAGGCACGCCCGATCGCTGTCCATCCTATTCCTGTCAGATCACTGGGAGCGACGAAGGGGAGCCTAAGTGTCTCGATGTCGAGATGATCGCTGCGGCTACCCTGGGCAGGGTGAGCACACCCATCGAGGACTTTTACGCAGTGATCCCCGCCGGCGGCATCGGCAGCAGGCTGTGGCCGCTCTCTCGCGCGGATGCACCGAAGTTCCTGCATGACCTGACGGGATCCGGACACTCCTTGCTGCGCGACACCTGGGATCGGCTCGTGCCGCTCGCCGGTGCGGATCGGATCGCCGTGGTCACCGGCCGGGCTCACCGGGCGGCCGTCGAGGCGGAGTTGCCGGGGATCCCCGACCTGAACGTGTTCCTGGAGTCGGAGCCGCGCGAGTCGGCGGCCGCGATCGGGCTCGCCGCGGCCATCCTGCACCGTCGCAATCCCGACGTGATCATCGGCTCCTTCAGCGCGGACCACGTGATCCGCGGCACCCGGGTGTTCGAGTTCGCCGTGCGCGATGCGGTCGAGGTGGCGCGTGAGGGCTACATCTGCACGATCGGCATCACGCCGACCGAGCCGGCGATCGGCTTCGGCTACATCAAGATGGGACCCGAGCTCGTCGTCGACGGTGCGCGTGAGGCCGCGCTGGTGGCGAGCTTCGTGGAGAAGCCCGACCTCGAGACCGCCAAGGCGTACATCGCCGACCGCGGCTACCTCTGGAACGCGGGCATGTTCATCGCCAAGGCCGGTGTGCTGCTGGAAGAGCTGGCCGTGAACGAGCCTGAGCTGCACGCGGGACTGCTCGAACTCGCCGAGGCCTGGGACGATCGCGACCGTCGTGGCCCCGCGGTCGATCGGATCTGGCCGCGACTGAAGAAGATCGCCATCGACTACGCCGTCGCCGAGCCCGCCGCCCGACGGGGACGCCTCGCCGTGGTCCCCGGTCACTTCGACTGGGACGACGTGGGGGACTTCGCGTCGCTGACGAAGCTCATCACCAACGGTCGCAAGAACGACCTCGCCGTGCTCGGCCCGAACGCGCGGGTGCTCACGGATGGTGCGAGTGGGATCCTCGTCAGCCAGACGTCCCGCGTCATCAGCCTGGTGGGGGTGCAGGACATCGTCGTGGTCGACACCCCCGACGCGCTGCTGGTCACGACGGTGCAGAATGCGCAGCGGGTGAAGAGCGTCGTCGAGTCGCTCAAGCTCACCGGTCGCGGGGACGTGCTCTGACGTCTGCTCCGATGAGCAGGCGGAGACGCTCATCGGCTGTCTTGATTTCAGCTTGGTAACCATTGGCCAGCACGTGCGGCACGGGCGTGCACAAAAGCCGAAACAGTAGGTAACTTTGATCGATCCGCGATGGCCGCGGTTTCGTTGAGGGAGGCATCAGTTGACCATCTCCACCACCAAGAAGCTGCTCGGCGTCACCGTCGCCGCTGGCGTCGTCTTCGCACTCGCCGGTTGCGGCCAGGCTCCGACAGACAAGCCCGCCGGCTCCGGCGAGCCGGTTGCCTCCGACTTCCTTCCCTGCCTCGTCTCCGACGCCGGCGGATGGAACGACAAGTCGTTCAACCAGTCCGCCAAGGAGGGCATGGACAGCGCCGCCAAGGAGCTGGACATCAAGCCGCTCGAGTTCGAGTCGGCCAATGACAACGACTACGCGCCGAACCTCGAGACCGCGGTCTCGGAGGGCTGCTCGCTCATCGTCTCGGTCGGCTTCAAGCTGTCCGCCGCCACGGTCGAGTCGGCTCTCGCGAACCCCGACATCGACTACGCGATCATCGACGACTGGGCCGACAACGACTTCGACGGCAACGTCGATGCTCCCAACATCAAGCCCCTGGTCTTCGACACGGCTCAGGCCGCATACCTCGGTGGTTACGCCGCCGCGTCCTGGTCCGCGCAGAGCGGCGTGAACAAGGTCGGCACCTTCGGCGGAATGCAGATTCCGTCGGTCGCCGTGTTCATGGACGGCTACCAGCTCGGTGTCGAGAAGTACAACGAGGACAAGTCCGCTGCGGTCGAGGTCTTCGGCTGGGACGAGGCCACGCAGAAGGGCTCGTTCACGGGCGGCTTCGACGCGAACGACACCGCCAAGCAGACCGCACAGGGTGTGCTCGACCAGGGCGTCGACGTCATCCTCCCGGTCGGCGGCCCCGTCTACCAGAGCGCGGCTGCGGCGATCGCCGACAGCGGCAAGGACACCCTGATGCTCGGTGTCGACAGCGACCTCGCCGTCGCCGACCCGAGTGTCGCCGGCATCACGCTCGTCTCGATCATGAAGGCGATCGACGTCGCCGTGAAGGACGCGACCATGGCCGCGGCCCAGGGCGAGTTCGACCCGGCCCCGTACGTGGGCACGCTCGAGAACGAGGGCGTCAAGCTCTCCGGCTTCGGTGACTTCGAGTCGAAGCTCCCGGAAGGTCTGACCGACGAGCTCAAGACTCTGCAGGAGCAGATCATCTCGGGCGACATCAAGGTGGAGTCCCCGAACTCCCCGACCTCCAAGTAAATCCGTCGCAGTTCCCGCACGGGGCGAGTGGTGAGCAGGATGCCACTCGCCCCGTGTCGTGGACGCACGATGATCCCCCTGGAAGACTCGTCTGGATGGCTCTTCTGGATGACTCTTCTGGATAAGGTGCAGATATGAAGCTCGAACTTCGCGGCATCACCAAGCGATTCGGCACCCTCGTTGCCAACGACCACATCGATCTGGTGGTCGAACCGGGTGAGATCCACGCGCTGCTCGGTGAGAACGGCGCAGGCAAGTCCACCCTCATGAATGTCCTCTACGGCCTGTATCAGGCCGACGAGGGCGAGATCCTCCTCGACGACGAGGTGCAGCGCTTCCGCGGTCCCGGTGACGCGATGGCTGCGGGGATCGGCATGGTCCACCAGCACTTCATGCTCGTCCCGGTGTTCACCGTGGCCGAGAACGTCATGCTCGGACATGAGCAGACCAAGGCCCTCGGCACGCTCGACATCGCGAAGGCGCGAGAGCACGTGCGATCGGTCGCGGCCCGCTTCGGCTTCGACATCGACCCCGATGCGCTGGTCGGAGATCTTCCCGTCGGCGTGCAGCAGCGCGTCGAGATCATCAAGGCGCTGTCGCGCGACGCGAAGGTGCTCGTGTTCGACGAGCCCACCGCGGTGCTCACTCCGCAGGAGACGGATGAGCTGATGGGCATCATGCGTCAGCTGCGTGACGAGGGCACGGCGATCGTGTTCATCACGCACAAGCTCCGTGAGGTCCGCGAGGTCGCGGACAAGATCACGATCGTGCGCCTCGGCAAGGTCGTGGGTGAGGCTTCGCCCACTGCGACGAACTCCGAGCTGGCATCGCTCATGGTCGGCCGCGCGGTCGAACTCACCGTGCACAAGGAGCCGCCGCGCCTGGGTGAGGGCGGCTTCGAGGTCACGGGTCTGCGCGTTCTGACGCCCACCGGCGCCATCGTCGTCGACGGGGTCGATTTCGCCGTCCGGCCGGGGGAGGTGCTCGCGATCGCGGGCGTCCAGGGCAACGGTCAGACCGAGCTGGTGGAGGCCATCGTCGGTCTCGCCGCCCGTGTCGAAGGCAGCATCCGACTCGACGGCAACGAACTCGTCGGCAAGAGCGTGCGGGCGATCCTCGACGCCGGCGTCGGCTTCGTGCCGGAAGACCGGACGGAAGACGGCCTGGTGGCCGGGTTCTCCGTCGCCGAGAACCTGATCCTCGACCGTTCGGACGACCCGGCGTTCAGCCGCGCCGGCACGCTGCGGCGTGGAGCACTCGACGAGTTCGCCCGTGCGCGCATCAAGGAGTACGACATCCGCACGCAGGGTCCCGAGACCCCCGCCGGCACGCTGTCCGGCGGAAACCAGCAGAAGGTCGTCATCGCCAGGGAGATGAGCCGCGATCTGCGCCTTCTCGTCGCGGCGCAGCCCACCCGCGGCGTGGACGTCGGCTCGATCGAGTTCATCCACAAGCGGATCATCGAGACGCGTGACGCGGGTGTGCCCGTGATCGTGGTCTCCACGGAGCTCGACGAGGTCGCAGCTCTCGCCGATCGGATCGCGGTCATGTACCGCGGCACGATCGTCGGCATCGTCCCCGGCGACACGCCTCGGGAGACGCTCGGACTCATGATGGCCGGAGCGGCCGAAGGGGAGGTGGCCGCGTGAGCGGAGCGACGCCCGGCGCAGGAGATGTGACCAAGGGGATCCCGCCGCAGGAGCTCGCCACGAGCACCGGCACGGTCCCGCGCGACCCTTCCGACGTGCCGCCGCCCCCGCGCGGCAACGTCATCCTCAAGGAGATCCTCCGCGGCAGCGCCGTGACCACGATCCTCGCGATCGTGCTGGCGCTCATCGTCGGCGGCATCCTCATCGCGCTGACGAACGAAGACGTCCAGGCGGCATCCGTCTACTTCTTCGCGCAGCCCGGTGACACGTTCGTCGCCGCCTGGAACGCCGTCTACAACGGATACGAGGCGCTGTTCCGCGGGGCGATCTTCAACGCCCGTGGCGCGGACTTCGCGGCGCAGATCCGACCCCTCACCAACACGCTCGGCTTCGCGGCACCGCTCATCGCGGCCGGCCTCGGCGTCGCGCTGGCGTTCCGCGTCGGGCTGTTCAACATCGGTGCTCGCGGTCAGATGCTGATCGGCGTCGCCGTCGCCGCGCTGCTGACGTTCTCGCTCGACCTCCCGATCTGGCTGCACATCCCGGTCACGCTCATCGCCGGTATCGCGGGCGGTGCGCTCTGGGGTGCGATCGCGGGACTCATCAAGGCGCGCACCGGTGCGCATGAGGTGATCCTCACGATCATGCTCAACTACATCGCGTACTACCTGCTGCTCTGGATGATCCGCACCCCGGGTCTGCTGCAGAAGCCGGGCACCAACCAGGCCCTCGGATCGGCGACGCCGGAGAGCGCGCAGTTCCCGACGCTGCTCGGACCGCAGTTCCCCCTTCTCGACCTCGGCTTCGTGATCGTGATCGTGGCGACCCTGTTCGTCTGGTGGCTCATCGAGCGCTCGTCGCTCGGCATGCGGATGCGCGCCGTGGGCGAGAACCCGCACGCCGCGCGGGCCGCGGGCATCAGCGTGCAGCGCATCTACGTGTACGCCATGCTCTTCGCGGGCGGCCTCGCGGGCCTCGCGGGCATGAATCAGATCCAGGGAGCGGTGACCACGGGTGTCACCGAGACGATCGATGCCGGTATCGGCTTCGACGCCATCACCGTCGCCCTCCTCGGGCGCAGTCGTGCCTGGGGCACGTTCGCTGCCGGCATCCTGTTCGGCGCGCTCAAGGCGGGGTCGTTCTCGATGCAGGCGCAGGACATCCCGGTCGACATCGTGCTCGTCGTGCAGTCGCTCGTCGTGCTGTTCATCGCCGCACCGCCGCTGCTGCGCACGGTGTTCTTCCTCCCCAAGACCGATATCGAGAAGGCGGCACGGCTCAGAGCCAAGGCCGCGAAGAAGGCGGTGGCGGCATGATGTCCCTCGTGCAGACCCAGGCCGCCGACGGCACGGTGCAGCTCGCGACCGTGAAGGAGCGGCACCTCAAGGCGCCGATCGTGCTGGCCGGAGCGACCGTGCTCCTGGCCCTGCTGTTCCTGCTCGTCCCGCGCGACGGCATCAGCACGTTCCGCCTTTCCGACCAGTCCTCGGCGCTCGCGCTGCCGGATGTGGCGCTGCCGACGGCCTCGACCTTCTGGGTCGTGTTCGGCATCCTCGTGGTGCTCACGGTGGGGGCGTTCCTGCGGGCATGGACCTACCGTCCGCCGTCCCTGTGGCTCGTGATCGCCTTCAGCGTGCTGGCCGTCTTCGCGTTCCTCGTCTGGGCCTCCGCCGGCGGACTCGTGCCGGTCACGAGCCTGCTGTTCGGCGCGGTCTCGCTCTCGGTGCCCCTGGTGTTCGGCGCTCTGGGCGGTGTCATCGGCGAGCGTGCCGGCGTCGTGAACGTCGCGATCGAGGGGCAGCTGCTTCTCGGTGCCTTCTCGGCAGCGCTCCTGTCGAGCATCACCGGGAACCCGTTCGTCGGCCTGGTCGGGGCGATGATCGGCGGCGTCCTGGTGGCTAGTGTCCTCGCCGCTTTCGCGATCAAGTATCTGGTCGAGCAGGTCATCGTCGGTGTCGTCCTCAACGTACTCGTCACCGGTCTCACCGGCTTCCTCTACGGCGCACTCCTCGCTCCGAACGAGGCGACCCTGAACACGCCCGTGCGATTCCCGCGCGTCGAGATCCCGGTCCTCAGTGACATCCCGATCATCGGGCCGGTGCTGTTCAACCAGACCTTCATCGGGTACCTGATGTTCATCACGGTCGCCGTGGTGGCCTGGGGCCTCTACCGCACCCGGTGGGGTCTGCGGCTGCGTGCCGTCGGGGAGCACCCGCAGGCGGCCGACACCGTGGGTATCAAGGTGAACCCGACCCGGTTCTGGAACGTGCTGCTCGCCGGCGCGATCGCCGGCATGGGAGGCGCGTACTTCACCCTCGTCTCGGTGCCGCAGTTCGGCAAGGACATGACGGCCGGGCTCGGCTTCATCGCCCTCGCCGCTGTGATCTTCGGCCGATGGGATCCCATCCGTGCGACCCTCGCGGCGCTGCTGTTCGGTTTCGCGACCAACCTGCAGAACCTGCTGTCGATCCTGAAGACGCCCATCCCGGGCGAGTTCATGCTGATGCTGCCGTATGTCGTGACGCTGCTCGCGGTCGCCGGATTCGCCGGGCAGATCAAGGCCCCTGCCGCAGACGGCAAGCCCTACATCAAGTCGTAGCCCTGCCGGAAGAGAGAATCATCGCAATGACCGACATCGACTGGGATGAACTGCGCCAGGTCGCCACGGATGCCATGACGAAGGCGTACGCGCCGTACTCGCGCTACCGCGTGGGTGCGGCCGCCCTCGTCGGCGACGGCCGCATCGTGGCCGGCTGCAACGTGGAGAACGCGTCGTACGGTGTGACGCTGTGCGCGGAGTGCGCCCTGGTCGGTGACCTGCACATGTCCGGCGGCGGCCAGCTCGTCGCGTTCGTGTGCGTCAACAACGAGGGGCAGACGATCATGCCGTGCGGACGCTGTCGCCAGCTGCTGTTCGAGCATGCGATGCCCGGGATGCTCCTGGAGACCGTCTCCGGCATCCGCACGATCGACGAGGTGCTGCCCGATGCGTTCGGGCCGCGCGACCTGGAGGAAGCACGATGACCGCTGGACAGGCTCAGGGAGCCATCGAACCGTTCGACGCGATCGATGTGATCCGCGCCAAGCGCGACGGGGGTGCCGTGCCCGAGGCGGAGCTGCGGTGGATGGTCGATGCCTACACCCGCGGCTATGTCTCGGACGCGCAGATGGCGTCGTTCGCGATGGCGATCTTCCAGCGCGGCATGGAGCGCGACGAGATCCGCGTGCTGACCGACGCGATGATCGCGTCAGGGGAGCGGATGAGCTTCGCCTCCCTCGGCAAGCGCACGGTCGACAAGCACTCCACCGGTGGCGTCGGCGACAAGATCACGCTGCCGCTCGCCCCGCTGGTCGCCTCGTTCGGCGTGGCCGTGCCGCAGCTGAGCGGTCGCGGGCTCGGTCACACGGGCGGCACGCTCGACAAGCTCGAGTCGATCCCCGGATGGCGCGCTGCTCTGAGCAACGAGGAGATGTTCGCGCAGATGCAGGGAGACGTGGGTGCGGTCATCTGCGCCGCCGGCTCCGGCCTCGCACCCGCGGACAAGAAGCTGTATGCGCTCCGCGACGTCACCGGCACCGTCGAGGCGATCCCGCTGATCGCGTCGAGCATCATGTCGAAGAAGATCGCCGAGGGCACGGACGCTCTCGTGCTCGATGTGAAGTTCGGCTCCGGTGCGTTCATGCAGGACATCGATCGCGCCCGCGAGCTCGCCCGCACCATGGTCGCTCTCGGCACCGACTCCGGGGTCGCGACGACCGCCCTGCTGACCGACATGAACGTCCCGCTCGGCCTTGCGATCGGCAACGCGAACGAGGTCCGTGAATCCGTCGAGATCCTCGCCGGTGGCGGACCCTCGGATGTGCGCGAGCTCACGATCGCCCTGGCACGCGAGATGCTCGCCCTCGCAGGACAGCCGGACGCCGACGTGGAGGCCGCTCTCGACGACGGCCGCGCCATGGACACCTGGAAGGCGATGATCCGCGCTCAGGACGGAGATCCGGATGCCGCGCTCCCGACGGCGCGCGAGACCCACCAGGTGCTCGCCCCCACCGACGGAATCATCACGCGCATGGATGCCCTCCCGTTCGGCGTCGCTGCCTGGCGTCTCGGCGCGGGGCGCGCCAGGGCGCAGGACCCGGTGGTCTTCGAGGCAGGCATCGATCTGCATGCGAAGCCGGGCGATCGCGTCGTCGCCGGCCAGCCGCTCTTCACCCTCTCAGCCGCCGACGATGCCCGGTTCGGCAGGGCTCTCGACGCCCTCGATGGTTCGTGGGAGATCGGGGATGAGGCGCCGGTGACCGGCCCCATCGTCCGTGAGCGCATCACGGCGTGACGGCGGACCGCTAGCCTGAACTGAGCACATCCGCGACCGAGAGGATCACCATGTCGATCGATGCGAACGGCGACGTCACACTTCAGGGGGTCTCCCTGCGGAGCCTTCCCAAGGTGTCGCTGCACGACCACCTCGACGGCGCGCTGCGGCCCGCCACGATCATCGAGCTCGCGGACGCGATCGGCCTGGAGATTCCGGAGTCCGACCCGAAGGCGCTGGGATCGTGGTTCGCGAAGCAGAGCGATTCCGGTTCGCTGGTCGAGTACCTCAAGACGTTCGACCTCACGACCGCCGTGATGCAGACGCAGGAGGGCCTCACCCGTGTCGCACGGGAGTTCGTCCAAGACCTCGCCGCCGACGGCGTGATCTACGGCGAGGTGCGCTGGGCGCCCGAGCAGCACCTGGCTCGCGGCCTCACGCTCGAACAGACGGTGGAGGCGGTGCAGCAGGGCATCGAAGAGGGTGAGGACGCCGCGGACCGCTCGGGACGCAGCATCCGCATCGGGCAGCTGATCACGGCGATGCGGCACACCGATCGCGCCCTCGAGATCGCCGAACTCGCGGTCGACTTCCGCGGACGCGGTGCCGTGGGCTTCGACATCGCCGGTCCTGAGGATGGCTTCCCGCCGTCGAACCACCGCAAGGCGTTCGACTACCTCGCCGAGAACTTCTTCCCCGTCACCGTGCACGCGGGAGAGGCGGCGGGTCCCGCCTCCATCCGCTCGGCTCTGCTGGACGGGCGCGCGCTGCGGCTCGGCCACGGTGTGCGCATCGCCGAAGACCTCGAGGTCATCACCCAGGAGGGCGACGAGGTGCAGGTGCAGTTCGGCGACCTCGCGCGCTGGGTCCGCGACCGCGAGATCCCGCTCGAGCTCTCGCCTTCGTCGAACCTGCAGACCGGGGCCA
Organism: Microbacterium sp. K27; assembly: GCF_004794435.1. Taxonomy (NCBI): domain Bacteria; kingdom Bacillati; phylum Actinomycetota; class Actinomycetes; order Micrococcales; family Microbacteriaceae; genus Microbacterium; species Microbacterium sp. K27. Next base: position 95,759 of record NZ_SSDK01000046.1, on the reverse strand, counting down.
TCGCCGCGTGGGGCAACACCATGGTGGACCACCCCTTCGACCTGCTCTACCAGCTCGGGTTCGCGGTGACCGTGAACGTCGACAACCGCACCATGAGCGCCACGTCTCTCACGCGTGAGCTCGCCCTGCTCGTCGAGGCGTTCGAGTACGACCTCGACGACCTCGAGACCTTTCAGTTCAACGCCGCCGCCGCGGCGTTCCTCCCCGTCGAGGAGCGCGAGGAGCTCGTGGAGATGATCGCCGAAGGCTTCGACGCCTGACCATGGCTTCCGGGGGGAAGAAGCGCCGCACGCGCGCCGCGATCATCGTCAGCGCCGTCGTGACCGCCGTCGTCGTCGGAGGTGGCGCTGCCGCCTTCGTCTGGCTGAACCGTGCGCAGGAGAACACGATTCCGAAGGCGCAGTCCGCCACGATCGAGCATCCGCTGACGCCGGCGGAGCAGATCGTGGCGGATGCGAACGATCCGCGCGCCTGTGCGGTGACCTTCTCGGGCGACGGGGCTCCTGCCGACCCGATGCTGCAGTTCCAGGACGCCCTGTACCAGGGCCTTCCGATCCCGCAGCTGGAGGGTCGGGTGTTCGCCGGCTGGTACGCGACGGCGGCGGACGCCGGAGCGTTGACGGTCGCGGCCCGCGTGAACGGCGCCGACCCCGTGGTGTGCACGGACCAGCAGGTCGAGCTCTTCGCCGCCTGGAAGACGCCGGAGGAGAACGCCGCGGAGAACGTGCGAGTGCCCATCCTCATGTATCACCAGTTCACGGCGAACCCCGAGGGGGAGAAGGGCTGGCTGCGCGGCAACTACGCCTACATCGGTGACTTCGATGCACAGATGAACCACATCGCGACGACGGGCTTCTACCTGCCCACCTGGGACGAGCTCAGCGCCTTCATCGACGGGCGGCTCTCGCTTCCTGCGAAGAGCGTGATCATCACCGATGACGACGCCGACCAGTCGTGGTTCGATCTCGCGGTGCCGGTCGTCGACAAGTACAAGCTGCTCAGCACGTCGTTCATGATCACGGCCGCTCGGCAGGACCCGGCGCCGTCCATCTACGTGCAGCGCCGCTCGCACACGCATGACATGCACCAGGCGGGCGACAACGGCAAGGGGCGGATGGTCAACTGGACGGCCGATCAGATCGCGGCAGACCTGACGACGTCGGCTCAGATCCTCGGTGTGGGCCAGGTCGTGGCGTATCCGTACGGGCATTACAACGACACCACCAAGCAGGGCGTCGCCCAGGCCGGCTACGAGATGGGTCGCACCATCGAGCCCGGATATGTGAAGGTCGGCACCGACAAGCTCGCCCTTCCCGTCGTGCGCATCGACTACGGCATGGGGCTGGACGCGCTGGTGTCGCGCATCGGCTGAAGGAGACGGCCGAGACGAGGCACGGCAGGATGGTCCCATGCCCTCCTCCTCAGAGTCCGCAGCGGAATCCGCCTCCGTCGTCATCGTCGGGCCGGCATCGTGGAACACGATCATCGTGCTGGATCGGCTTCCTGAGCCGGTGCCGCACATGCAGTTCGCCGAGGACACGTGGGAGACGGTCGGAGGGACCAGCGCGGGCAAGGCGCTCAGCCTGACCGCGCTGGGCCGGACCACACGGCTGCATGCCATCTCCGGGACGGATGCGGAGGGCGGGCGCGTGCGCGACGCACTGCGCGCCGCCGGCGTGCAGACCTCCTGGGACGACGGGGTCACCGAACGGCATCTGAACCTGATGACGCGTGAAGGCGGTCGCGTCTCGCTGTACCTGTCGACCCCGAGCACGGCCGAGGGCACGCGCGACGACCGGATGCGCGACCGGATGGTCGCTGCCGATGCGGTCGTGCTCGACCTCGCCGCGGAACCCCTGCGCCTGCTGCCTCTCGCCCGATCGACCGGCACGCCGATCTGGGTGGATGTGCACGACTACGACGGCAGGGCGCACTACCACCAGCCGTTCCTCGACGCCGCTGATGCGGTGTTCTGCAACGCCGACCGGCTGGACGACCCGGTCGTGTTCCTGCAGTCCCGCATCGCGGCGGGAGCGCGCCTGGCCGTGTGCACCCTGGGAGCGGAGGGGGCCGTGGCGGTCGACGAGCACGGCGTGGTGCATCGGGTTCCTGCGGTGCCCGTCGAGGTCGTCGACACGAACGGCGCGGGTGATGCGTTCCTCGCGGGCGTGCTCGACGCGCGGCTCGACGGGGCGGGCGTCACCACTGCGCTCGAGGCGGGGGCGCGTTCGGCGGCGGCGGTCCTGCGCACCCGGCACCTCCATCCGCTGCTCGACCCGGTCCTCGGGGCCGTGGGGAGGTGACGCTCAGGGCGAGAGCGGTGCGAGGAACTCGTCGGTCAGACGCGTGACCTCCGCGTGCATCTCGTCGCGGGAGATCGTCGGAGTGCCGTCGCCGTCCTGCGGTCCGTAGTCGCCGAAGGACGCGTGCGACGCCCCTTCGATCTCGACCATGTCGGCATCGGCGGGCAGCTGATCGCGCGCATCGGCGATCTTCTCGGGGGTGGACAGCCCGTCTTCGCTGCCGGACAGGCTGAGGACGGGAAGCCCACTGCCGGAGAGATCGTTCGCGCAGTAGGAGGCGAACAGGACGAGCGCATCGGCGTCGTCCGCGAGCTGGCATGCACGCACGCCGCCCAGGGAGTGCCCGCCGACGCCCCAGACATCGATGTCGGGGGCCGCCGAGGTGAAGGCGTCGAGTCCGCGCGGGTCGAAGAACGCCAGGTTCAGCCACGGGCGTGTGATCACGACCGTGATCCCCTCTTCGGCCAGCCCCTGCAGGATCGCGGCATACGCCCACGGATCCACCTTGGCCCCGGGGATGAAGACGAGGCCGAGGTCCGATCTCCCGTCGGCGGGGGCGAGCACGATGCCCTGGTCGGCATCGGTCACGGTGATGGCCGGGTTCTCCCGCACCGAGGCGAGCGGCTCCGGCTCCGCGGCCATGACGCCGATCTGGGTCCAGGCGAGCACCCCGCCGACGGCGACGACCAGCACGATCGCGACGCTCCACAGCACGCGCTTCAGGATCCGGCGGGGCTTCTTCTGCACGAGACAACGCTACTCCGCCCGGTCGACGGTCGCTCGTCACCGAGGGGTGCTACGCCCGTGACTCCAGAATGCGCTTCTCGTTCCGGACGGCACCGCGGTAGGCGTCCTTGTTGACGTAGTAGGCCATCCGATCCAGGCCCAGGTAGCGGTAGCCGCCGGTCACATCGGGCCAGGGGCTTCCGGTCACACGATCGCGGAATCGCGACGCGCGCTCCGGATCCTGCTCGACCGCGTTCAGGTAGGCCGCGAGCAGCTCCGCCTGCTCGTAGCGGCCCTGCCAGCCGATGCCCGAGGCCTCGATCATGCCCATCACGTAGAGGCCGTTGAACGAGGCGGGGAAGACGTTCAGGAACAGCCGCGGCGCGGCACCGCGCCAGTGCAGGTGCTCGCGGTCGACGAACGGATAGTCGAGGGTGTAGCCGGTGGCGAGCAGCACGAGGTCGTAGTCGTCGGCGCTGCCGTCACGGAAGTGCACGCTCGCGCCGTCGAAGCGCGAGACGTCGGGACGGATGCGCAGATCGCCCTGCCCGAGGTGGTTCAGGACCATGGTGTTCACGATCGGGTGCGACTCGTAGATGCGGTAGTCGGGCTTCGGGAACCCGAACCGCACGGGGTCGCCGGTGAAGGCCCGCAGCACACGACTGTCGATGGCCTGCTTGATGCGCGCGGGGAGCGGTCGCCCCTGGTTGAGAGTGTCGCTCGCCCTGCCGAACAGATACCGCGGAACGAAGTAGTACCCGCGGCGGACGCTCATGTCGACGGATACCGCATGATGCACGGCGTCGACCGCGATATCGCAGCCGGAGTTGCCCGCGCCGATCAGCAGCACGCGCCGGTCCTTGAGCTGCTCGGGCGACTTGTACGCGTGTGTATGCAGCAGTTCGCCGGTGAACTCACCAGGGAATGCCGGGATGTTCGGCTCGGCGAGCGTCCCGTTCGCGAGAACGACGCCCGCGTACCAGTGCGTCTCGTCTCCCCTGGGGCCGGAACTGGTCAGATCCCAGCCGCCGTCGCGCGGCTCGAGACGCGCGACCCGCGTGTCGAAGAGGAAGAGGTCGGCGAGCCCGAAGTGCCGGGCATAGTCGTCGAAGTAGTCCTTGAGTGCCCGGTGTCCGGGGTAGTCGACCCGGGACCGCATGGGGAACTCGGTGAACTCGGTCGTCGTGCGGGAGGAGATGAGATGCGCGGACTCGTACATCGTGCTGCGGGGATTGCTGATGTCCCACAGCCCGCCGACGCCGTGCGAGGCCTCGTATCCGTCCACGGAGATCCCGCGCTTCTGCAGGGCGCGCGCTGCGGCGAGGCCGGACGGACCAGCGCCGATCACGGCATATCTGTTCATGTGGCTCCCGGATACCTGTGTGTTCTCGCACCTCGTCGTGCGCGAAACGCCCCCGCCCACCGATCGTATCGGCAGGCGGGGGCGTCGACGGGTCGCGGCTCAGGCCCTCTCGATGTGCTGCTGGCGGGCGTTGACGGCATCCCGGATCAGCGGGAACAGCGGATGCTCGGGGTCGAGGCCCGTCGTCCGCGTGGTGAACCCTGCGGCGTCCTCCGCGCGCAGCAGCTGCTGCAGCTCGACCGACTGCTCGTCGGCCGGGTCGTCGAACTCGAGCGCTGCCGAGACGGCGGCGACCAGGGCCTCGGTGGACAGTCCGCGCTCCGCGGCCATGGCTGCGGGGCCCACGAACCGCTCGTGACGCGAGATCTTGCGCAGCGGCTGACGTCCGACCCGCTGCACGGTGTCGACGAGTGCGGGGTTGCGGAACCGGTCGAGGATCTTCGCGCGATAGGCGGCGAGATCCTCCGGGTCCAAGCCGTGCTCGGCGACCAGCACGGCCGACGTCTCTTCGAGGGCAGCCGAGACGCTCGCGGCGATCGTCGGATCGGCCAGGGCATCCGAGATGCGCTCGATGCCCGCACGGGCCCCGAAGTATGCCGTTGCCGCATGCCCCGTGTTCACGGTGAACAGCTTGCGCTCGATGTACGGCGCCAGGTCGTCGACGAAGTGCGCGCCGGGGATTCTCGGCAGCTCTCCGCCGAACGGTCCCGACTCGATCGCCCATTCGAAGTAGGGCTCGACCGTCACGTCGACGCCCGATCCCTCCGGCTGCGCCGGCACGATGCGATCCACGGCGGTGTTCGCGAAGACCGCTCTGGTCAGCAGCGTCTCGGCATCGGCTCCTGCTGCGGCGACGATCTCGCGGCGCAGCAGGTCGGTGGCGCCGATCGCGTTCTCGCATGCCATCACCTGCAGCGGTGCGGCGGCGGGGGAGCGCAGGGCCAGTCCCGCGACGATCGACGGGGCCACGAACCGCAGCACCGTCGGTCCGACGGCGGTGGTGACGACGTCGGCCGACGCCACCTCTTCCGCCACTGCGGCGGGGTCCGTCCGGCTGTTCACGGCACGGAATCCGGTGACGACGTGATCGGTCCCTCCGGGGCCGGCCTCGTGCACGGTGTACGAGTCGACCGCGTTGATCGCGTCGACCAGCGCGTTGGCGACGTCCGAGAAGACGACCTCGTACCCGCCCTCGCGCAGCAGCAGACCGACGAATCCGCGCCCGATGTTGCCCGCCCCGAAGTGGACCGCCTTCATCCCTCGTTCACCTCCGAGAGGAGGGCGTAGAGCTCCTCCGGGGTCTGCGCAGCGGAGAGCCGGGCCACGTCGTCCTCCTCGGAGAACAGGATCGCGATCCGGGAGAGGATCTCCAGGTGCTCGTCACCCACGCCGGCGATGCCGATCACGAACGTCGCAGGGTCACCGGACCAGTCGACACCGCCGTCGTAGCGGACCACCGACAGGGCGGACGCGAGGATCGTGTCCTTCGCGTCGTTGGTGCCGTGCGGAATCGCCAGCCCGTTCCCCATGAAGGTCGAGACGGTCTCCTCGCGCTGCCGCATCGCGTCGACGTAGGCCGGGGTGACGGCTCCGGCCGCGACCAGGATGTCGGTCGCCTCCTGGAGGGCCTCGTCGCGCGACGCCCCTCCGGGGTGGATGCGGACCTGTTCGGGGGTGAGAACACTCATTCGTTTTCCTTTCGCTGTTCACGCACCATCTCGACGACCTCTTCGTACTTGGGCGAGTTCATGAAGTTGTCGACCGACACGTGGACCGAGTTCGGCGACTTCGCTTCGGCGCGCTCGGTGAGCTGCTGCTGCGTGATCACCACGTCGGCCGTTCCGTCGAGGTTCGCGATCGCCTCGTTGGTGACCGTGATGTCCTCGATGCCGGCCTTCTTCAGCTTGTTGCGCAGCACACTGGCGCCCATGGCGGATGAGCCCATGCCGGCGTCGCACGCGAACACGATGCGCTCGATCGGCGCGGCGGCGATCACCGTCGTGCTCGCGGCGGCAGCCGCCTCGGGGGATGAGGTCGCGGTCGACGTGCGCAGCGCGTCCATCGCGGCCGACGACTTGCCCTTGTTCGCCTCGGTCTGGGCGATCGCGGCACCGAAGGTGTCACCCTCGGCCTCCAGATCGCGCTTGCGGGAGGCCCGCAGGATCACACCGGTGATGAGGAAGGTGACGGTGGCGGCGATGATCACCGACAGGTACACGACCAGCAGGTTGCCGACGCCGGGTCCGATGGCGGCCGCGGTCACGGCGATGATGCTCCCCGGTGCGGCCGGGAATGCCAGACCGCCGCCGAGCACCATGTTCGTGGTGACTCCGGCCGCGCCACCCGCGATGAGCGCGAGGATCGTGGTCGGCTTGCTCAGCGCGTACGGGAAGTAGATCTCGTGGATGCCGCCGAAGAACTGGATGATCGCCGCACCCGGTGCGGAGGCCTTCGCCGCGCCGACGCCGAAGAACGTGAAGGCGAGCAGCAGTCCGAGGCCGGGGCCGGGGTTCGCTTCGATGAGGAAGAGGATCGACTTGCCGGTCTCCGCCGCCTGCTCGATCCCGAGCGGGGTGAAGACGCCGTGGTTGATGGCGTTGTTCAGGAACAGCACCTTCGCCGGCTCGACGATGATCGACACCAGCGGCAGCAACTGCAGCGTGACGAGCCAGTGGACCGCGGAGCCGAGCGCCGCGCTGATGCCGAGCATGACGGGGCCGAAGGCGAAGAAGCCGACGATCGCGAGGATCATTCCGAGGATGCCGGCGGAGAAGTTGTTCACCAGCATCTCGAAACCGGGGCGGATCTTGCCTTCCCACAGCCGGTCCATCTGCTTGGTGATCCACGCGGCGATCGGGCCCATGATCATGGCGCCCAGGAACATCGGGATGTTGGTGCCGACGATCACACCGACGGTGGCGATGGTGGCCACCACACCGCCGCGCTCGCCGTAGACCATGCGGCCGGCCGTGTTCGCGATCAGCAGCGGAAGCAGGTACGTGACCATCGGTCCGACGAGGCCGACGTAGGCGAGGATGTTCCCGTTGTCACCCTCGGCGACCGCGGTCATGGCACCCTGCCACCCGATGATGGCGGAGTCGCCGCCCCCGCCGATGATCTCGGACACGCCGGCCCAGTGCCAGCCGAACGGGCTGTCCGCGCCGAAGAACCCGGCCGGGATGAAGAGCATCGTGATGAAGCCCCAGGCGATGAAGGCCGCGATGTTGGGCATGATCATGCCCGAGAGGAATGTGCCGAAGCGCTGCACTCCTACGCGGAGGCCGCCGGGTCTGGTGGCGGCAGGTGACGTCGTCGTCATGATGTCGTCTCTTTCTTGTGGAGGGGGAGTTCCGCGGCGAGCGTCGCCACGGCGGTTCGGGCGGAGGAGGCATCGTCGGCAGCCAGGGCGGCCTGGGCGAGGCTCCGCGCCTCGGACGGGGTGCGCTCGGACAGCGCGTGTCGTACGTCGGCGAGGGCCGACGGTGCCATCGAGAGGCTGGTCGCGCCGAGCCCGACCAGCACCACGGCGAGGAGAGGGTCGGCCGCGGCCTCGCCGCAGATCCCGACGGGCTTGCCGAGACGTGCGCCCGCATCGCCGACCTCGCGCACCAGGCGCAGGACGGCGGGGTGCCAGGGGTCCTGGAAGCCGGCGACCGAGCCGAGCATGCGGTCGGCAGCCATCGTGTACTGCGTGAGGTCGTTGGTACCGATCGACGCGAAGTCCGCATGGGCGAGCACGCGGTCGGCGAGCAGGGCGCTCGCCGGGATCTCGACCATGACGCCGGCGGTCTTCAGCCCGTATTCCCGAGCGAGGCCGGTGAAGTAGATCGTCTCCTCGACCGTCGCCACCATGGGGGCCATCACCCAGAGGTCCGCCTCCGTCTGGGCGTCGGCTTCCGCAAGCGCGGTGAGCTGCTCGCGCAGGATGTCCTCGCTCGCCCGCAGCGCCCGCAGGCCCCGAAGACCGAGAGCCGGGTTCTCCTCGTGCGCGTCGTTGAGGAACGCCAGCGGCTTGTCGGCGCCCGCATCCAGCATCCGGACCACGACCTTCTTGCCGGGGAACGCCGCCAGCAGTTCGCGATACGACTCGCGCTGCTGCGCGATGGTGGGTGCCTGCGCCGAGGACAGGAACAGGAACTCGGTGCGGAACAGCCCGACGCCCTCGGCCCCCCGAACGACCGCATCGGCCGCGTCTGCAGGCTTCCCCAGATTCGCGAGCAGCGCGACAGGCGTGCCGTCGGCGAGAGCGCCGGGAGTGGGTGGGGCCGCGTCGGCCGACTGGCGAGCGGCTGCGCGCTCCGTGGCTCGGGCCTTCTCGTCATCCGTCGGTTCGCGTGTGACGACGCCGCTGGCCGCGTCGACGATCACGGTCTCGCCGGTGGTGAGCATCTCGCCGTCGGCGACCCCGACGATCGCGACGATGCCTTTCTCCCGCGCGAGGATCGCGGTGTGGGATGTCGGGCCGCCATCGGTGGTGATCAGCGCGAGCACCTGGTCCAGATCGAGGAGCGCCGTGTCGGCGGGGGCGAGGTCGCGCGCGACCAGGACGAACGGGTGTCCCGGGTTCGGAACGCCGGGGGCGTCGACGCCGCGGAGGCGGGCGAGCACGCGCTGCGCGATGTCGTCGAGGTCGGCTGCGCGCTCGCCGAGGTAGCCGCCGACGGCTTCGAGCGTGGCGCGGAATCCGGCGAACGCATCGTGCACAGCCCATTCGGCCGTCGCACCCGCGTCGATCCGGGTGTCGACCTCGTCCTGGAGAGTCGGGTCCTCGGCGATCATGGCCTGCGCCTCGAGCACCTCCTGCGCGGATCCGCCGGCGGCTTCGCCCCGTTCGTTCAGCTCGTTCGCAACGGTGGAGACGGCGTCGCGGACTCGGGCGCGTTCGACGTCCGCGCCCGCGGTGCTGGGCGTGTTCTCCGGAGCGGGCATCGCCTCGGCCATGCGGACGATCGGGCCCTGGGCGACCCCGAGACCGATCCCCACTCCCCGGAGCTCGCTCATGCGGAGTCCTGATCGTGGTCGGTGGTGAGGAGTTCGGTGAGCGTGTCGAGCACGTTCTCGGCGCCTTCGCCGTCGGCCGTGAGCGTCACGTAGTCGCCGTGCTCGACGGCCAGGGCGATGACCCCGAGGATGCTCGCCGCGTTGACCGGCTTGCCCGAGTCCTTGGCGATCGTCACGGCGATGCCGGAATCCTTCGCGGCCTGCGCGAAGAGCTTCGCGGGGCGGGCGTGCAATCCGTGCGAGGAGCCGATCCGAACGGTGCGGGTGGCGGTCATGATGTTCCTTTCGGGGTTTCGCCGGCGGCGGCGAGGATCGATCGGGCGAGGTCGAGCGTGCGCGAGCCGTCGAGATCGGCGAAGACGTCGTCCGGAAGCACCGCGACGGGCGCGCTCGCACCTTCGCGGATGGCGTCGAGGCGGTCGCTCAGATGAGGGCCGACGAGGACGAGGTCATGGTCGGATCCGGCGACGGAGCTCTCCATACCGGCCGCCGCGTCCCAATCGAGACCGGCCGCGGCTGCCGCACGGCGGAGCCGCTGCGCGACGAACGTGCTCGATGCTCCCGCACCGCACACCACGAGAATCCTCATCGATGCCCACCCTTCCTGAGAACAGTCTGGGAACGGTGGAGGGGTGCGCGCCAACACGTTCCTTTCCGCCCCTGCGGAACAGGCCCTTCCGCCCGAGGGCGCCGGGCACCTGACATCATGGAGAACACGTCGAGACAGTGCGGTCAGCACGCGGAAGGGGAGGATCATGTCGCGCCAGCGCCAGGACCAGCTCCTCGCGGCGTTGCTGCGCCAGGAGGGGTGGGCGACGGCGGCGAGCCTCGCCGACCTGATGGGCGTCACCCCGCGCAGCATCCGCTCCTATGTCGCGGCGCTGAACGCCCGCACGCCCGGGGCCGCGGTGATCGAGTCGGGTCCTGCGGGCTACCGTGCCGGATCCGGCGCCCGTGGCGCGCTGCGGATGCGCCAGACGGGGGATTCCGCACCCCGCGACCGTCTGCACACGCTTGTGCGGCTCCTGCTCGACGAGCACGGAGGCATCGACGTGTTCGACACCGCCGAGGATCTGCACGTCAGTGAAGCGACGCTCGAAGCGGACCTGGTGCGCGTGCGGGGTCTGCTCGACGGCACGGATCTGGTGCTCGAGCGCGAGCGCGAGACCGTGCGACTGCGCGGCAACGAGACGGCGCAGCGCCGCCTGCTCAGCAGACTCGCCCACGACGAGATGGACGACGCCTCGTTCCATCCGGAGACGTTCCGTCGGGCGCTCTCCGGATCGGCGGTGGCCGCCAGCGCGGTCGGGCCGTTCAAGTCCGCGCTCGTGCGCGAACTCGGCGAACTCGGCTACTACGTGAACGAACTCGCGATCTCCGATGTGCTGCTGCACATCGCGATCGCCGCCGAGCGGGTCGCCGCTGGACACACCCTCGAATCGACCCCGGCGGGCACCCGAGAGGAGATCCCGCGCGTCGGGACCGTCATCGCCCGCCTCGCCTTCGAGCATTTCTCCGTGGTCCTCGGCGAGGGGGACAGCGGTCATCTCGCATCCCTCGTGCTCACCCGCATCGTCGCGCCGGGCGAGGACGCGACGCGTGAGGTCGCACGCAGCGGCGTGGATCCGAAAGTCGAGGCCGCGGTACGCGCGGAGATCGCCCGAGCGGCGGAGGACTTCCAGGTCGACCTCGTCGACGAGACCTTCGTGCTGCGTCTCGCCCTGCACGTGCAGAATCTGCTGCGCCGCGCCGAAGAGAGCGCCCTCACCCGCAATCCGCTCACCCGGTCGCTGAAGACGACGTACCCGATGATCTTCGAGGTGGCCGTCTCGATCGCCAGCGGCCTGCACGACCGGGTCGGCACACCCATCCACGACGACGAGATCGCCTACATCGCCATGCACGTGGGTGGGCGTCTCGAACGCAGCCGCAAGGCCGAGTCGATCCTCACCGCCACCATCGTCTGCCCGGGCTATCACGAGTTGCATGAGCTGCTCCGCTCCAGCGTCGACCGCTCCCTGGGGTCGGCGATCGAGGTCACGACCGTCGTGACCAACGTCGATCCCGACTGGGCGTCCTTCGACACCGACCTCGTGCTCAGCACGATCGAACCGGGGTCGTCCGGCGACCGATTCGTGCGCATCCAGCCGTTCCTGACCGACGCCGACGTCGACCGGATCCAGCAGGCGGCCGCCCGGGTGCGCCGGGGGCGACGTCTCACGCGCCTCCGTGGCGAACTCGCCCGCTACTTCCTCGCCGACGCGTACGTGTTCCCGCTTCCCGATGAGGGGGAGGAGGCGATCATCCGTCGTCTCGGCGGTCTCCTGGTGCAGGCCGGCCTGATCGGCGAGGACTACGTCGAGAACACCATCGTGCGCGAGCGGATGTCGTCGACGGCGTTCACCGATGCACTCGCCGTCCCCCACGCACTCCAGATGACCGCCACCCGCACCGCGATCGCCATCGGCGTCGCGGACGGCTCAGCGGCCTGGGGCGGCGGACGCGTGCAGGTCGTCGCGCTCGCCGCGTTCAGCGAGAGCGATCGTGCGGCGTTCCAGACCGTGTTCGAACAGCTCGTCGAAGTGTTCAGCGAACGCGAGAGCGTGCAGCGGATCGTCCGGAAGGGAACGACGTTCGAGGCGTTCCTCGATGAGCTCGTCGCTGTGATCGACGGCTGACGGCGCAGCGGTCACCCGCGGGGAGCGAGTACCTCCGCGAGCTGGTCGAGAACGGCCTCCGCCGTCGCGGAGGGCGCCGTCTCGATCACCACGGAGTCCCCGGAGGCGATCCCCAGGTCCATGACCGCCAGCACGCTCGTCAGATCGACGGTCGTGCCGTCGGCCGTGCGCAGGGTGACCGGAGCCTCGTGCGACTGCGCGAGTCGCACGAGCTCGGCCACCGGACGCGCGTGAACCCCGTTGTGCGCGCTGACGATGAGGCGTCGGACCGGCATGCTCAGGAGCGTTCGTCGAGGAGGGCGCGGACGCCCGCTTCGAGCTCCGCGACGGCGTCACGTGCGCTCTCGGCCGACTCCGCGCTCGCATCGATGTAGACCTTCAGCTTGGGCTCGGTCCCGCTGGGGCGCACGATCACACGGGAGCCGTCGCCGAGACGGTACCGCAGCACGTCTCCGGAGGGCTGACCCGGTGCGGCCTGCAGCAGGTCCTCGGCCGAGGCGATCGATCGGCCGCCGATGTGCGTCGGCGGGAGTGTGCGTAGCGCGAGCATCACGGAGCCGATGACGGCGAGGTCCTCGACCCGCACCGACACCTGACCGCTCGCGAAATGCCCGTACGTCTCACCCAGCTCGTCGAGCAGATCGACGAGCGTGGCTCCGCGATCGCGGGCCTCGGCGGCGAGGCCGAGGATGGCGACGGCCGCCGACACCCCGTCCTTGTCGCGCACGGTCTCCGGATTCACGAGGTAGCCGAGAGCCTCTTCGAAGCCGAAGACGATACCCGGTGCCCGGGAGATCCATTTGAAGCCGGTGAGGGTCTCGTGGAAGTCCAACCCGTGATGCGCGGCGACGGCGCCGAGGCCGGGGGAAGAGACGAGAGAGCACGCGAGCGAGGCGCCCGGTGTGCCGGCCGCCGCGCGTGCGGCTCTCGCGCCGAGCAGGAGACCGACCTCGTTGCCGGTGAGACGACGCCAGCCGTCGGGGGCGGAGTCGTCGGGGACCGCGACGGCCAGTCGATCCGCATCGGGGTCGTTCGCCAGGATGAAGTCGGCCTTCACTCGTCGGGCGCGCGCGAACGCGAGATCCATCGCCCCCGGTTCTTCCGGATTCGGGAACGACACGGTGCGGAACGTGGCGTCGGGGGTGAGCTGCTCGTCGACGACGAACGGCTGCGGGTATCCCGCTTCCTTGACGATGCGGGACAGCGTCTCCCAGCCGACCCCGTGCATCGCGGTGTACACCCACCGCATCCCGGTCGTCCCGGCGGGTGCTGGCGCCACGGCCACGGTTGCCGCGATGTAGGCTTCGACGACCTCTTCGCCGGCCGTCTCATACTCGGTGGAGCGCGGCAACGCGGTGATGGAGCCCTCGTCGGCGATGCGCTGGATGTGCGCGGCGATCTCGGCGTCCGCCGGGGCGACGATCTGGGATCCCTGGTCGGCGCCACCGAGGTACACCTTGTAACCGTTGTCGTTCGGCGGGTTGTGACTCGCCGTCACCATCACGCCGGCATCGGCGCCGAAGTGGCGCACGGCGAAGGCGAGGACGGGCGTCGGGAGCAGGCGGGGAAGCAGGATCGCCCGCAGACCGGCTCCGGCGAACAGCTCGGCGGAGTCCGTCGCGAACACGCGGGAGTTCCGGCGCCCGTCGTAGCCGATCACGACCGTCGGGGTCGCGCCGTGCGACTTCTCGCGCAGGTAGGCGGCGAAGCCGGCTGCGGCCTGGCCGACGAGAACCCGGTTCATCCGGTTGCTGCCGGCGCCGAGTTCGCCGCGGAGACCCGCGGTTCCGAAGGCGAGGCGCGTGCGGAAGCGGTCGTCGAGGTCGGCGACGGCCTCTCGGTCGCCGGCGGCCGCACGTGTGATCACGCCGGCCAGCTCGTCGCGCGTCTGCGGATCCGGGTCCTGTCGCAACCAGGCGCGGGCCTGGGCGAGCCGCTCGTCGCTCACAGGGCCTCGACCACCCTGGCCAGAAGCGCGGAGATCACCGGTTCGGCCTCGCGCCCGGCCTCGATCACCTCGGCATGGCTGAGCGGTGTCTGCTGGATGCCGGCGGCGAGGTTGGTGATGAGCGAGAACCCGAGGATCTCCATGCCGGCCTCGCGGGCGGCGATCGCCTCGAGCGCGGTCGACATGCCCACGATGTGGCCACCGATGTGCTTCGCCATCTGCACCTCCGCCGGCGTCTCGTAGTGGGGGCCGCGGAACTGCGTGTAGACGCCCTCGTCGAGCATCGGGTCGATCGTCCGGGCGATCTCGCGCAGACGCTTCGAGTAGAGGTCGGTGAGGTCGACGAACGTGGCGCCCTCGAGCGGAGAGTCGGCGGTGAGGTTGATGTGGTCGCTGATGAGCACGGGCTGACCGGGCGTCCACGTCTCGCGGATGCCGCCGGCGCCGTTCGTGAGCACCATGATCTTGGCGCCTGTCGCGGCGGCGGTGCGCACGCTGTGCACGACACGGCGCACACCGTGGGCTTCGTAGTAGTGGGTGCGCGCGCCGATGACGAGGACGTTCTTGCCGTCGGGGGTGCGGATGCTGCGCAGCGTACCGACGTGTCCTTCGAGCGCGGGCTTGGAGAAGCCGGTGACCTCGGTCGCGGGGATCGTCGCCACGGTCTCGCCGATGATGTCCGCGGCCTTGCCCCAGCCGCTGCCGAGGGTGAGGGCGATGTCGTGCTTCTCGACGCCGGTCAGACGGGCGATGTCGGCGGCGGCCTGTGCGGCGACCTCGAAGGGGTTCGCGGTCGGGTCGTCGAGGGGGTTGCTGTGCGTTTCGGGCATGGATCCACTCTAGGAAGGTGCAGGCTCGGGTGCCAGGATTGCGCGAGAATGGATTCCATGTCTTCCACCACTTTCGAGCGCACTCAGCGCGTCGCCGTCCTCGGCGGCGGTCCCGGCGGCTACGAGGCGGCCCTCGCGGCAGCCCAGTTGGGGGCCGAGGTCACCCTGGTCGAGCGCGTGGGAGTCGGCGGATCCGCCGTCCTCACCGACGTCGTGCCCTCGAAGAGCCTGATCGCCACCGCCGATGCGGCCGTCGCCATCTCCGAGGCGAGCGACCTCGGGGTCAACTTCTACGCCAAGGGCGACCACTCGCGACCCCTCAAGCCCGAGATCGCGATCAACCTCGCCGCCGTGAACAAGCGGCTCCTCGCGCTGGCGGGTCAGCAGTCCGAGGACATGCGTGCGACGCTCCTCGAAGCCGGCGTACGCATCCTCTCCGGTCACGGTCGCCTCGAAGGGCCCACCGCGATCATCGTGTCGACGGGCCAGGGCGGGACCGACTTCGACCGGGTCGAGGCCGACACGATCATCGTGGCGGTCGGTGCCTCTCCGCGCGAGCTGGACTCGGCCAAGCCCGACGGCAAGCGCATCCTGACGTGGACGCAGCTGTACGACATGAAGGCGCTCCCCGAGCATCTCATCGTGGTCGGTTCCGGTGTCACCGGTGCGGAGTTCGCCTCCGCCTACATGAACCTCGGTGCCAAGGTGACCTTGATCTCCAGCCGCGAGCAGGTGCTCCCTGGCGAGGACAAGGATGCGGCGAGCGTTCTGGAGAAGGTCTTCAAGCGCGGGGGCATGCAGGTGCTCTCCAAGTCCCGTGCCGACCGCGTCGAGGTCACGGATGACGGGGTCACGGTCACCCTGTCGGACGGGCGCACGGTCGATGGCAGCCACTGCCTGATGGCGGTCGGTTCCATCCCGAACACCGCGGGCATCGGTCTGGAAGAGGCGGGTGTCGAGCTCGATGAGTCGGGACACGTGCGGGTGAACCGGGTCGCGCGCACCTCCGTCCCCAACGTGTACGCGGTCGGCGACTGCACGAACTTCTTCCCGCTGGCCTCAGTGGCCTCGATGCAGGGGCGCACGGCCGTCTTCCACGCCCTCGGCGACATCGTCATCCCGCTCGAACAGATCAAGATCACCTCGAACATCTTCACCGCGCCCGAGATCGCCACGGTCGGCTACGGCGAGAAGGATGTCGAGGACGGTGTGGCCGACGGCCTGGTCTACAAGCTCCCGCTCGCGGCGAACCCGCGCGCGAAGATGATGGGCATCAAGGATGGCTTCGTCAAGCTCATCGCGCGCAAGGGATCGGGTACCGTGATCGGCGGCGTGATCGTGGCGCCGAAGGCATCGGAGCTGATCTACCCGATCGCGGTCGCGGTCGAACGCCGTCTCACGGTCGACCAGGTCTCGCGGGTCTTCGCGGCATACCCCTCGCTCTCCAGCAGCATCACCGATGCGAGCAGGGCGATGCATCTCGTGAACATCTCCTGATCCCGGGAGAGATGCGGAAAGGGCGCCCCACCTCGGTGGGGCGCCCTTTCCGCTGATGCCGGGTGTCAGCTGATCGTGAGCAGCTGGTGTCCTGCGGAGACTGTGGCGCCGGCATCCGCGTTGATGTTGCCGACCACGCCGTCCTTGTGCGCCTGCAGCGGCTGCTCCATCTTCATGGCTTCGAGCACGACCACCAGGTCGCCCTTGACGACCTGCTGTCCGTCGGCGACGGCGATCTTGACGACGGTCGCCTGCATGGGCGACTTCACCGCGTCGCCCGAGGCCCCGGCGTTGGCGGTGGTGGCGTGGCTGCGGCGCGACGGCGGAACCGCTGCCGGGCGTCCGGCGGTGCCGGCGGCGACGGCGACGCGGTCGGGGAGGCTCACCTCGAGGCGCTTGCCGGAGACCTCGACGACCACGGTGTGACGTGCTTCGGCGGAGGTCGGTGCTTCGAGCTCCCCGTCCCACGCGGGGATGTCGTTGACGAACTCGGTCTCGATCCAGCGGGTGAAGATCCCGAACTCGCCGTCCTCCGCCGTGAACGCGGGATCGCGCACGACCTTGCGGTGGAACGGGATGACGGTGGGGAGACCGGCGACCTCGAACTCATCGAGTGCGCGGCGCGAGCGCTCCAGCGCTTCCGCCCTGTCCTTGCCCGTCACGATGATCTTCGCGAGCAGGGAGTCGAAGGCGCCGGACACCGAGTCGCCGGCGGTGACGCCGGAGTCGAGACGGATGCCGGGGCCTCCGAAGGTCTTGAAGACGTGGATCGGGCCGGGCTGGGGCAGGAATCCGCGACCGGGGTCCTCGCCGTTGATGCGGAACTCGATCGAGTGCCCCTGGGGCTTCGGGTCGTCGTAGTCGATGGTGCCGCCGGCCGCGATGCGGAACTGCTCGCGCACCAGATCGATACCGGTGACCTCTTCGGAGACGGGGTGCTCGACCTGCAGGCGCGTGTTCACCTCGAGGAATGAGACCGTGCCGTCGGCGCCGATGAGGAACTCGCAGGTGCCGGCACCGACGTATCCGACCTCCTTCAGGATGGCCTTCGATGCCGAGTAGAGCAGCTCGTTCTGCTCCTCCGTGAGGAACGGGGCCGGTGCCTCTTCGACGAGCTTCTGGTGGCGGCGCTGCAGCGAGCAGTCGCGCGTCGAGATGACGACGACGTTTCCTGCGGCATCGGCCAGACACTGGGTCTCGACGTGACGCGGCTTGTCGAGGTACTTCTCGACGAAGCACTCGCCGCGTCCGAAGGCGGCGACGGCCTCGCGGGTGGCGGATTCGAAGAGCTCTGCGACCTCGTCGAGCTCGCGGGCGACCTTGAGGCCGCGTCCGCCGCCGCCGTACGCGGCCTTGATGGCGATCGGGAGGCCGAACTCCTTCGCGAAGGCGATGACCTCATCGGCGCCTTCGACGGGGCCGGGGGTGCCGGGAGCGAGAGGCGCGCCGACCTTCTCCGCGACGTGACGCGCGGTCACCTTGTCCCCGAGAGCCTCGATGGCCTCCGGAGACGGGCCGATCCAGGTCATCCCCGCCTCGATGATCGCGCGTGCGAACTCGGCGTTCTCGGCGAGGAACCCGTAGCCGGGGTGCACGGCGTCGGCACCGGCGCGGCGGGCGATGGAGAGGATCTTCTCGATCTGGAGGTAGGTCTCCGCGCTGGTCGAGCCGCCGAGAGCGTAGGCCTCGTCGGCGAGGCGGGTGTGCAGGGCATCCCGGTCCTGGTCGGCGTAGACGGCGACCGAGGCGATCCCGGAGTCGCGGGCGGCGCGGATGATGCGGACGGCGATCTCGCCGCGGTTGGCGATGAGCACCTTGGCGATAGCAGGCATGCTTGCCAGCCTAGCGAGAACGACCCCGATCCCTTTGACGACTCCCCACAAGAAAGTCGGGAAAACGTGGAGGGGAGTCTACGACCAGAGGTCGGTCCAACGGACACCGAGCTCGGTGGCGAGACGGCGGACGGTCGACAGGGACATGCCGACGACCGTCGAAGGATCGCCGTCCACACGGGTGATGAACGCCCCGCCCAGGCTGTCGACGGTGAAGGCTCCCGCCACGAGGAGCGGCTCTCCGGAGGCGACGTACGCGGCGATCTCGGCGTCGCTCACGTCGTCGGCGAACGTCACGGCGGCCGCGGCGACCGCGGTGGCCTCTTTAGGCTCGGCGTCGGGGGAGACCCGGAACACCGAGTGCCCGGAATGCAGGATGCCGGTCTCGCCGCGCATCTCCTGCCAGCGCCTGGTCGCCTCCTCGGCGGTGTACGGCTTGCCGTAGACCCGCCCGCCGAGCGCGAACATCGAATCCCCCCCGATCACCAGACCGTCGAAGGTCCCGTCCGCAGCGAGGCTCCGTGCGACGGCGGCCGCCTTCGCACGGGCGAGCAGAAGCACCAGCTCCTCCGGCGCGAGGGGGGCGCCCCGCTTCTCCTCCTCGGCGGCGGCGACCGCATCCTCATCGACGTCCGGCGACACCGTGAGCGGTTCGATTCCCGCCTGCCGGAGCAGCATGAGTCGGGCGGGCGAGGTGGAGGCGAGGCAGACGCGCATGTCCACCACCGTATCCTCGAAGAATGACTTCCTCCCCAGCCGACGTGCTCGAACTCGACATCACCGGCATCGCGCACGGGGGCACGTTCATCGCCCGCCACGAGGGACGCGTGGTCTTCGTCTCCGACGCGATCCCCGGAGAGCGGGTCCGTGCCCGGCTGATCGCCCCGCAGGAGGGGGCGGACGCCTCGACCCGCCGCTTCTGGCGGGCCGAGACCATCGAGGTGCTGGAGGCGTCGGAGCACCGCCGCCCGCACGTGTGGGCGGAAGCCGACGTGTCGCGGGACCCGGCCGACCGCCCCGGTGGCGCCGACCTCGGCCACATCGACATCGACCACCAGCGTGAGCTCAAGCAGCGCGTGCTGACCGAGGCGCTGGAGCGTTTCGCAGGCAGCGGTCTGGTCGCCCCCGAGATCGAGTCGGTGGAATCGGGCGACGGTTTCGGATGGCGCACACGCGTCACCCTGCATGTCGACGACACGGGAGTCGCCGGTCCGTTCGCCGCACGCAGCCACCGCGTCGTCCCCGTGACCTCGCATCCGCTGGCCAGGCCCGCGATCGCCGAAGCGGCGCTCGCGCTGCGGGGCGAGGCCCCCGGCCGCATCGAACTCGTCGAGCCCGCCGACGGCACGGTGCGCGTCATCCGACGTGAGGAGACCGAGCGCGCCCCCCGCGTGCAGCGTGGGTTCCGCAAGCGTCCCATTCCCGAGGTGATCCACGAGATGGTCAACGACCGTCGATTCGAGGTCGACGCCACGGGTTTCTGGCAGGTGCACCCGCGCGCGGCCTCCGTGCTCGACGCCGCGGTCTACGGAATCCTCGACGGACATGTCGACGACCAGAAGACGCACTACGACCTGTATGGAGGGGTCGGCCTGTTCGCCGCGACGCTCGCCGATCTCGGCGGGACCGACATCGTGTCGGTCGAGTCGAGTGCACGCGCCACTGCGCACGCCGCCGCGAATCTCGCGCCGCTCGAAGTGAACGCCGTGACGGCGCGCGTCGATCGCTTCCTGGCGACGCAGAAGAGCGGGCGCACGGGCGCCGTCGTGCTCGACCCGCCCCGCGCCGGTGCCGGTCGGCAGGTCGTCGAAGCGGTGCACGCACTCGCGCCGGAGGCCATCGCGTACGTCGCGTGCGACCCCGTGGCACTCGCCCGGGATCTCGGCACCTTCCGCACCCTCGGTTGGAACGTCGACCGACTTCGGGGCTTCGATCTGTTCCCGCACTCGCACCACTTCGAAGTCGTCGCGCTGCTCACACGATGAGCGATCCGCGGCTTCTCGGGGGGACTCAGTAGGCTGAGGGGATGAGCACGGTCGCACTCATCGACGATCACGAGTCCGTTCGCCTCGGCCTCGAGGCCGCGTGCGCGCGTGATTCGCAGACCGTGGTCTTCTCCGGGAGCACGGTGGTCTCCTACCTCGAATGGCGCAAATCCACCGCGGCCGCACCTGCCGAGGTGGTCGTCCTCGACCTCACCCTCGGCGACGGCACGACCGTGACCGAGAACGTGACCTCGCTGGTCAACGACGGCGCGAGCGTCGTGATCCACAGCGTCGCCGATCGGCCGGCAGCCGTGCGCGAGGCGCTCGCCGCCGGGGCCGCCGGCGTGGTGAGCAAGTCCTCCGCCCTCGACGACGTGCTCGACGCGATCCGCACGGTGGCGGAAGGCGAGGCTCTCAACAACGTCGAATGGGCGAGCGCGGTCGAGGGAGACCGGGCGTTCGCCGATGCGCAGCTCGCCACGCGCGAACGCGAGGTGCTCCGTCTGTATGCGACGGGGCTGCCGTTGAAGGCCGTCGCCGAGAAGCTGGGTGTCGCCTACTCCACGGCCAAGGAGAACATCACCCGCATCCGCGTGAAGTACGTCGAGGTCGGGCGCCCGGCGCCGACGAAGGTCGACCTGCTGCGCCGGGCGATGGAAGACGGGATCGTCACGGCTGACGAGGCACCCGGTGGCCGCTGAGCCGCTCAGCATCCGCGACGCGTGGAGCAAGATCCCCTCTCCGGGGAGCACGGAGACGGCGTACGAGCGCTTCACCGGCACACGCATGGAGCGGATCCTCGCGATCGTCGTCGCGATCGGCTCGGCGGTTCTCGGCGCGCAGGCGCTGATCTCTGCGATGGCGTCGCTCTCGCACGCGGATCCTGCGCACGTCGTCACCCTGATCGTGGTGTTCGTGCCGTTGGCTGCGATGCTGGTCGCTTGTCTGGTGGGCCGGGGGGTGCGCACCTTCTCCGGTATCTTCGCCGTGGTCTACGTCCTCGCGCTCGCCGCCTGGCCGACGATCGTCGACCCGTCGGACAAGGGCGCCGGCGAGCAGCCCTGGATCTTCTTCCTGGTCAATGTCGGCGTGGTCGCGGCGATGCTCGCGTTCCCGTTGCCGCTCCAGTTCGCCTGGGCGGCGGGGATGCCGTTCGTCTACGGCTACGTGCGGCTCGTCCAGGGGGAGTTCTCGCGCGAGTTCTGGGTGACGACGGCGTTCGACGTGTCGTTCACCCTCATCCTCGGGGTCGTCATCATCTCCCTGGGCTGGATGTTCCGTTCCGTCGCCGCCGGCGTGGACGAGGCCAGGGGACAGGCGGTGGCGTCGTACTCGACAGCGGCTGCGGCGGCCGCCGCGGAGGAGGAGCGGGCGACGATGTCCGCACTGATGCATGACAGCGTCCTCGCCGCGCTGATCGCCGCGGAGCGGGCGGAGGGGGAGCGTGCCGAAGAGCTCGCCGTCGCCATGGCCCGGGAGGCACTCACTCGCCTCGCCAATACCGAAGCGGCCGTCGCGCAGGAGGGCAGTGACGAGCCGGTCGGCACGGCGCAGATCGTCGTGGAGCTGCGTAGAGCCCTGTCCGAGCTCGGCGCTGATGCGATCGTCGAGGAGCGCGGCGGCATCGGCCTCATACCCGGGCGGGCCGCTCGCGCACTCGTGCTCGCCGCGCGGCAGGCGATCGGCAACGCCGTGTCCCACGCCAACGGTCGTGGACTCCACATCATCGTCGAGGGGCACGGCGACGAGGGGATCGGCGTGACGGTTTCGGACACCGGCGGCGGCTTCGACGTGGCGTCGATCGGTGCCGACCGTCTCGGGATCCGGGCGTCGATCTTCGCACGTATGGCGGGCGTCGCCGGCACGGCCGACATCGTCTCCGACGCGCACGGCACGACCGTGACCCTGGGATGGGAGCGCGCGTGAACCGCACCGTGCGCAGCGTCGCCACCTCTCTCGCCGTCGGCTTCGCCCTGTACTTCGTCGCACGGGGGATCTGGTGGATCGAGCAGCCGACCGCTCCGCTGCTCATGGTCCTCGCCATCGGCCTGTATCTCGTGGTCGTGAACATCGCCATCCTCGGCGACGGCTCCTCGGTGCGGATGCCGACGTGGTCGGCGGTCCTCGCGCTGCTCGCGAGCATGGCGATTCCCGTGCTCGTGACCTTCTCGCTCGAGCCGGCGGATCGTACCGCCCCGTTCGCGACCTGGTACATCGGGGCGCTCGGACTGCTCGCGGTCGTGTGTGTGGTGCGTCGGCGGTCTCTGATCGGCTGGCTCGTGTTGGCGGTGCTCGTCCTGGCCGCGTCGGTGGCTCTGGGGTTCGTCGTGGCCCTCAACCTGGGGCTGGTCGGCTCGATCATGTGGGTGGCCGTCGCTCGACTCCTCGTGATGTTCTGGGATCGTGCGGTGCGCGACACCGAGCGCCTCGCCGAGATCCAGCAGGCGGTGTCCGCGTGGCATGCCACGCAGCGGGTGCGTCAGCGCGAGAGGCGTCTGCGCACGCAGTTCGCTCTGGCTGTCGCCGGTCCGGTGCTCAGCAGAGTGGTCGCGGCGCGAGGTGTGTTGAACGATCAGGAACGTCTGGACGCGCGGCTCGCCGAGGGCAGGCTGCGCGACGAACTGCGCGGCGCCGACCTCCTCAACGACGCGGTACGCAACGCGATCGAAGCTGCCCGACGGCGTGGAGTGGTCGTGACCGTCTTCGATGAGGGCGGGTTCGACGGCATAGACGAGTCCCGTCGCAAGGCGATCAGGGACGAACTGGCGGTCGTGCTGAGTCATGCACAGACATCTCGGCTCATCATCCGCTCGGGGCGGGACCCGCGTGTCGCCGTGACGGTGGTGGGCCGCGCGGGCACCCGCTCCTCGGGTGATGACGACGCGGTCGACCTCTGGCACGAGATTCCGCGCTGACGGAAGAACTTTCGGCAGGACCGGTGAGCGACCTCGGCTCCGTCCTCGGCCCCGGCCTGGGGAGGTGACCGGAGTCGAGGATGTGAGAGTGGGAGAGGGGCGGCGAATCCGCCTGCCCCTCTCCGTGCGGACAGTTACCCGAAAACCATCCGCTGGTGGCCGATCAGCGTCTGTCTACCCTGGGACAGAGAGACCAGCCGAACGCGAAGCGTCCTCTTCAGTCTGAGGGGTTCCGCAAACATTGTCTGTAGGTATTTTGGGGGACAAGATTCGGCATTTCGGGGGACACGATTTTCCCGTCGATGGGGGATCATTGGACGATGGCAACGCGTCGTGGCACCAATCTTCCGCGTATGGGCGACTTCAACCAGTCCGTGATCCTGGAGGCGATCCGCCAATCAGGAGAGGGGTTGAGCAGGATCGAGCTGTCGACCGCGACCCGGCTGTCGGCGCAGACCGTCACCAACATCACTCGGCGACTGCTCGATGACGGCTTCATCCGAGAGGCCGGCCGCACGATCAATGGACCGGGCAAGCCGCGCGTGACCCTGCGGCTCGTCGCCGACAGCCGCTTCGCGGTCGGCGTGCACCTCGATCCCGCCCTGATGACGTTCGTGCTGCTCGACCTGTCCGGCGCCATCGTCAGACGCCGGAGTGTGCGCACGCCGGCCGATGATCCGCTCCGGATCGTGGAGACCATGGCGGAGACGATCGATGCCCTGATCGCGGAGTCCGGTGTGGATCGTTCGCGGATCGCAGGGGTGGGAGTCGCGGCTCCCGGTCCGCTCGACGCCGAGAAGGGCACGGTCATCGACCCGCCGAAGCTCGCCGGGTGGCATCGTGTGCCGCTGCGCGCGGTGCTGGCGGAGATGACGGGGATGCCGGTGGTGCTGGAGAAGGACACGACGTCGGCCGCGGTCGGAGAGCTGTGGACACGACGCGAGTCGGCCGACGACTCCTTCGTGTTCGTCTACCTGGGGATCGGCATCGGCGCCGCCCTGGCGAGAGACGGCGAGGCGGTCCGCGGGAGCACACGCAACATCGGCGAGGTCGGGCACATCATCGTCGACCCCGACGGGCCCTCATGCTGGTGCGGGTCCCGAGGGTGCGTGGAGGTCGTCTGCACCCCGCAGGCGATCGTCGAACGGGCTGAGCGCGCGGGAGTGTTCGACGACGCCCACCAGGCGTCCGATGCTGCGGCAGTCGATGCGAGATTCAGCCGACTGTGTGAGCACGCGGCGGACGGGAATGCCGCGGCTGTCGAGGTTCTGCGACAGGCAGCGGCACACATCACGGTGCTGACGGCGGCTCTGACGAACATGCTCGATGTGGATCGGGTCGTGTTCGGAGGTCCCTTCTGGTCACGGCTCGCCGATGTGTACCTCCGAGAGGTTCCCGGCAGGCTCGATCACGCGAGTGCGACCCGCGCGGTGCGCACTCTCCCCGTCGATGGCACCGTCGTCGGGGACGACGTCGGTGCCGTGGGGGCCGCGTGCGTCGTGCTCGATTCCGTTCTCAGCCCTCGCGCCTCCGACCTGCTGCTCGAGAGCTGATCTCCGGACCAAACGCCGTCCGGCAGCGGTCGAGGCTGCGGGTTTTGCGACTATAAGTCGATTCGATGTAGTATTTGGCGTTCCCCCACGACCAGACGAGTGGAGTCCACCGTCTCCCCGTGCGCTCGGCACCGTCGCACGTCGAGAAGGCGACTCCGGTCTGCGCCGGGGTGGACGCCCGACCCTGCACGGGAAGGGTGAGGCGGCAACGGGGAACGTCGCCGAGCGGGGCTCTGGGGGTCCTGCGACGATCGTCTGCGTGATTCGTGAAGCGGAGGGTTCGCGGATCACGCAGACGCACTCCTGCGCCACCGGAGCCGGCGCATGCTCCGCAGTGGCTGTCAGCCCGCGAAACGTCCCCACGGGATGTCACGCCGCAGCGGACGGCGGAGCGGACGCTGTGTCCGCGTCCACGCCGAGACAGACGGCTCCTCGGCGACGGCGTCCGCCGCCTCCGTCGCGTAGGCCTCGCTGATCACGGCGATGAGGGCGGCGAGTTCTTCTTCCGTAGCTGTCCCACGCGTGATGTCGAGCATCGGCGTCTCCGAACCCGAAGCGCCGTGGTCCTGCGTGTCATTCCCGGTCACAGCGGGATGTTCCCGTGCTTCTTCGGGGGCAGCTCGGCACGCTTGCCACGCAGTGCGCGCAGCGCCTTCGCGATCGAGACGCGGGTGTTGGCCGGCTCGATGATCCCGTCGAGCTCGCCCCGCTCTGCCGCGAGGAACGGGGAGGCCACGTTGTACGTGTACTCGTTCGCGAGTCGGGTGCGGACGGCCGCGACGTCCTCGCCGGCCTCCTCCGCCTTCTTGATCTCGCCCCGATACAGGATGTTGACCGCGCCCTGGCCGCCCATCACCGCGATCTCGGCCGTCGGCCATGCGAGGTTCACGTCGGCACCGAGCTGCTTCGAGCCCATCACGATGTAGGCGCCGCCGTAAGCCTTGCGCAGGATGACGGTGACCAGCGGCACGGTCGCCTCGGCGTAGGCGTAGAGCAGCTTCGCGCCGCGGCGGATGACGCCGGTCCACTCCTGATCGGTGCCGGGGAGGTAGCCGGGGACATCGACGAGCGTGACGATCGGGATCGAGAAGGCGTCGCAGAAGCGTACGAAGCGGCTCGCCTTCTCGCCGGCTTCGATGTTCAGCGTGCCGGCCATCTGCGAAGGCTGGTTGGCGATGATGCCGACCGACCGGCCCTCGATGCGTCCGAAGCCGATCACGATGTTGGGCGCGAAGAGCGGCTGGACCTCGAGGAAGTCGCCTTCGTCGACCACGTGCTCGATGACGGTGTGGATGTCGTACGGCTGGTTGGTCGAGTCGGGGACGAGCGTGTTCAGCGCGCGGTCGGCGTCGGTCGTCTCGAACTCGAAGGTGCTCTCGTATGTGGGAAGCTCCGCCATGTTGTTGTCCGGCAGGAAGCTGAGGAGCGTGCGGGCGTAGTCGATCGCGTCGTCCTCGTCTTCGGCGAGGTAGTGCGCGACGCCCGATCGGGTGTTGTGCGTGTAGGCGCCGCCGAGCTCTTCCATTCCGACGTCCTCGCCGGTGACCGTCTTGATCACGTCGGGGCCGGTCACGAACATCTGGCTGGTCTTGTCGACCATGATCACGAAGTCGGTGAGGGCGGGGGAGTACACCGCGCCGCCCGCAGCCGGCCCCATGATGATGGAGATCTGCGGGATCACACCGGACGCGCGGGTGTTCAGGCGGAAGATCTCACCGTACTTGCCGAGGGCGACGACGCCCTCCTGGATGCGCGCGCCCCCCGAGTCGAGGATCCCGATGCAGGGCATCCCGCCGGCGAGGGCGAACTCCATGATCTTGATGATCTTCTCGCCGGCGACTTCGCCGAGCGAACCGCCGAAGGTGGAGAAATCCTGCGAGTACACTGCGACCGTGCGGCCGTTGATCGTGCCCACGCCGGTGACGACCGAGTCGCCGTACGGTCGCGAACGATCCATGCCGAAGGCCGTGGTGCGGTGGCGCACATACTCGTCGAACTCGACGAAGCTCCCGGGGTCGACGAGCAGTTCGATGCGCTCGCGGGCGGTCATCTTGCCCTTCGCGTGCTGCTTCTCCTTCGCCTTCGCTTCCGCGTCGACGACGGCTTCTGTATAGCGAGCGCGCAGATCCGCGATCTTGCCGGCGGTGGTAAAGAGGTCGGGCTTGTCCGTCACGGATTCCACCCTATCGTCGGCTCGCCTCCGGCTGTTGGATGCTCGCCACAACGGGGCGGCCGATCCTTTGGCGAAGTGCGCTCAGCCCTCGGGTTCACCGGACTCGAGTTCCGGGTCGGTCTTGGGGCGGCGGCCGATCGAGCGGGCCTTGCGTCCCGCCCACTCCACCCCGCGGACGGTCGTGCCGGCCGCTCCCGCGACCGCGTTGCCCGCGTAGCGGGCACCTCGCAGCATCCGCAACTCCAGCTTCTCGGCGCCGGGCACGGGTTCCAACTCGAGGGGAAGGTCCATCGGGGCGGCACCGAAGGCCTTGTGGGACGTCGTCAGCACGCGACGGCCGAGGATGTTGTTCCCCGCGCCTCCGATCGCAGCGCCGATGCCGAACGGGAGTGCCTTGCCGATGACCGAAGCGCCGCCCTTCGCCGCGAACTGCTTCACGAACATGCTCTTGAGCTGATCGACGAGGGGGCCGACCGCGGCGCGGGGGAGCGACTTCGTGACGAGCTCGCCCCAGTAGGACGATCTGCTTCCTCCACGCCCGGCCACCTGACCGGCGAGCTGTCCGACGAGGTCGACGCCCTCTTTGCCGAGCATCAGCGTCATCACCAGCGCTCTGGCGCGATCCGGGTTCGCGACCGCGATCCCGTGCACCTCGGCGACCGACTGCGCGAACAGAGCGGTGGACTCCACGAAGCCGACCGTCTCCACGCCGGAGAGCGCAAGCGTGATGCCGGTGCCGATCCCGGGGACGACCGCCGTCGCGCCGACCGCCGCTCCGCCCGTCGTCACGGCTGCGAGGTAGCGACGCTCCAGGATGCGGATGATCTCCGCAGGCGATGCGTGCGGATTGCGCAGGCGGATGCTCCGGATGTGCGCCAGGACGAGCGGGCGCTGGATCGACAGCACGCGGTCGAGGCCCCGCACCATCATTGGGTGCTCCGCCGATCCGGCAGGGGGCACGCCCTTGTCCCAGGGAGCGTCGTCCGGGAGCGAATGGATCTTGTGCACCTTGGGAGCCATGGTGCGATCCTATGGAGCCAGCCCGCGAAAACGCCGAAAGCCCGGCCCCTCCGAGAGGCCGGGCTTTCGAGTCGAGCGATCAGACGAAGAGGTTCGCACGCTCCAGGTCTTCCGCGAAATCGACCTCGACCGCGTACAGGTCGGACACGTCCATCGGCTCGAGCAGCAGGCCGTCCTCGGCGATCGCGAGCTCGAGGCCGCGCTCGAAGTAATCCTGGTCCTCGACGCGCTGCAGCTGACGCATGAACGCCTTCTTGTGCGCGGAGGAGATGTAGTTGATTCCCACGGCCTCGCCGAGTCCGCCCTTGACGGTCTTGGACAGCTCGTTGATGAAGCCCTCGGCCGTGACCGTGTACTTCACCTCTTCGTCGCTGACCTTGGAGGTGTTCACCGTGACGAACGACTGGTCGCGCTCGATGTACTCGAGTGCGCGGCCGAGGATCATCGGGTCGAAGACGACATCGCCGTTCATCCAGAGAACTCCGCCGCGACCGGTCGCGCCCAGGGCGCGCAGGAGGCTCTTCGAGGTGTTGGTCTCGTCATAACGCTCGTTGTGGACGTAGTTGACCTGCGGGAACGCGTCGATGATGGTCTCGGCGCGGTAGCCGACGACGGTGGTGATGCGGGCGTCCGAACCGAATGCGGCGCGGATGTTGTCGTGCTGCTGGCCCATGATCGTGCGGCCGTCGCTCAGTTCGGTGAGCGGCTTCGGCAGCGCGCGGCCGAGGCGCGAGCCCATTCCGGCGGCGAGGATGACGGTCTGAAGAGTCACGAGTGCTCCTAAAGGAAGTTGTGTTCACGGTCGATTAACCGACCAGACACTTCGTCGTGCCGCGTTCATGGTATCGATTCCGCCTGGGAAGCTCAGGGCCGGGAGGCCCCTGTTGTCATTTCGTGACCGACTACACACCGGATGCACAGGGTTCCGTCTCCCGTGCGATCGCGGCGGAAATGCGCGATCCGAGGGCAGTTTATTGCGCGGCGGCCTTGGCGTACAGGCACCCGTTGATACCGTAGGACGGTGACTGCCTCCCCTGACGACCGCACCGCCCAGGTGGACCAAACCGAGACCGCGCAAGAGAAGACGTCGGCGAAGCGCGCGCCGGCGAAGAAGCAGAGTCCGGACGCGGCATCCGCCGCCGAGAAGTCGGCGCGACCGCCCGCGGTGAAGAAGCCCGCCGCGAAGACGCCCGCCGCGAAGAAACCCGCGGTGAAGAAGCCTGCGAGCGCGAGCACCTCCGCGGGTTCGAAGGCCGGCAGTGCCGCGGTGTCGAAGTCGTCGGCTGGGAAGTCGTCGGCAGCGACGTCCGGGACGCAGGCTGCTGCCGAGAAAGCGGCTCCCAGTGCGGATGTCGTGGTCGAGCCGCTCGTCAAGGCCGTCAACGGCTCGACGGCGAACCTCTCGTCGACCGCGAGCTCCGCCCGGAGCACCGCCGCGGCGCGCAATGCCGACGCGAAGGCCACGGCTGCGAAGACCACCGCGGCCAAGACGACGGCTGCGAGGACGACGGCGGCGAAGACGACGGCGGCGAAGACGACGGCGGCGAAGACAGCGGCTGCGAAGACAGCGGCTGCGAAGACGACGGCTGCGAAGACGGCCGCGGCCAAGACGACGGCAGCCAAGACGACGGCAGCCAAGACGACGGCGGCGAAGGCCGCTGCATCCAAGGCGGCTGCGGCGAAGACCACGGCGCGCTCGGCTGCCGCGAAGACCACAGCCGCGAAGGCCACGGCGGCCAAGATGGCGGCCGCGAAGAAGGCGGCGGCGAAGAAGGCCGCAGAGGAGGCGAAGGCGGCCGCGGAGACGGCGGTGACCGCACCCGAAGTTCCGCCCGTCGCGGCCGCTCCTCTTGCGGCCTCTCCCGTGATCGAGACCGAACCGGTCGTCGAGACCGTTCCTCCGGCCGCCTCCGCTGCGGCGCCGACCGGGTCTGTCGCGGAGCCCGTGCCCGCCGCAGAGCCTGCGCCCGCGCCCGCCTCGGTGCCGCCTCTCGCTGCGGAGCCTGTCGAGGAATCTGTCAGTGCGGAACTTCTCGAGACGGAGACGCCCGTCGGCGATCCGTCCGAGGTGGAGTCGAGCGATTCCATCCAGGCGGTCGGGGAGTCCGACGACGCAGCTTCCGATGCCGTGGAGCCCGGTGAGGTCCTCTCCGCCGGCGAGGCGATCAGCATCCGCGGGCTCGTGAAGCAGTTCGGCGACAACCGCGCGGTCGACGGCATCGACCTGACCGTGCCCGCGGGGTCGTTCTACGGAATCGTCGGGCCCAACGGTGCCGGCAAGACCACGACGCTCTCGATCGTCGCCGGGCTTCTCCGCGCCGACGCGGGCAGCGTCGTCATCTGCGGTGTCGACCAGGCCAAGAAGCCGCTCGCGGCGAAGAGGCTGATGGGTGTGCTCCCCGATCGGTTGCGCACGTTCGACCGCCTCACCGGTCGGCAACTGCTCTACTACTACGGGTTGCTGCGCGGCCTCGCCGCGGATGTGATCGAGAAGCGCGCGGCCGACCTCGCTCGTGCCTTCGATCTGGGCGATGCCCTCGGCCGCGTGGTCTCGGACTACTCGGCAGGCATGACGAAGAAGATCATGCTCGCAGGGGCCATGATCCATTCGCCGCGCGTGCTGGTCCTCGATGAGCCGTTCGAGTCGGTGGACCCCGTCTCGTCGGCGGTCATCCTGGACATCCTCCGCGCCTATGTGTCGCACGGCGGCACGGTGATCCTCTCCAGCCACGGCATGGATCTCGTCGAACGCGTGTGTTCGCGCGTCGCGATCATCGTCGGCGGTGAAGTGCTCGCCGAGGGGACGATCGACGAGGTGCGCGCGGGTCAGACGCTCGAAGCGCGCTTCGTGGAACTCGCCGGCACCAGCGGAGAGGTGGAGGGGCTCGAGTGGCTGCACACGTTCTCCGACTGAGACTCGCGCTTCTTCTCGGTTCCCTGCGCGGCGATCGTCGGGTTCGATCGATCGTCTCGTTCGTCGCGGTGGTCGCGGTCACCGCCGCGGTGTGCGTCGCCGTGTTCAGCCTTGCCGCAGCCTCTGTACCGGTGGCCCGCGCGGTCACGGTGCTCGGTGGCGCGGCCCTTCTCATCGGATTCCTCGTCGGCCCGATCCTCGTCGGGGCCGTCGATCAGCTCGACCCGAGACGCTTCGCGGTCTTCGGCGTCGATGATCGCCAGATGCCCTGGGTGCTGGCACTGGCCGCCTTCGTCAGCGTGCCGAGCATGGCGCTTCTCGCCGTCTACATCAGTGTCTGCATCGTCGCGATCGGAGCAGGCACGCCCTGGCCTCTGGCTGTGCTGGTGACGATCGCCGGTGTCCTGACCACGATGCTGGTCTCGCGGATCGGTATGGCCCTCAATGCACTGCTCCTTCCCGAGCGCCGCTCCCGCGAGCTCACGGCGCTGTTCGCACTCGCGTTGATCGTGGTCGCCTTCCCTGTCGCGGTCTTCTTCGGATCGCTTCGTTGGGACGGTCTCGTGCCCCCGTCTCTGGCGACCCTGTCGAGCGTGTTCGGCTACAGCCCGTTCGCTGCTGCCCCCGCCTTCCTCTTCGATTCCGCGGCCGGTGCGACCGCTTCCGCGTGGATCAGCGGTGTCATCGTGGTGCTCACCGTCGCTCTCCTCTGGATGGTGTGGACGTGGCTCGTCCGGCGTCTACTGACCACGACCGAGCGTCCGGTCGCCTTGCGCGAGCGCACCGGACTCGGGTGGTTCGGGCTGCTGCCGTCGAACGCCTTCGGTGCGATCGCGGCGCGAAGCCTCGTGTATTGGCTTCGTGACCGTCGCTACATCATGAACATCATCGTCGTCCCCGTGGCCGGCGTGCTCTCGATGCTCCCGCTCGTCGTGGCCGGAGTCCCGTTGGAGATCGCCGCGCTCGTGCCCGTGCCGGTGATGGCGCTGTTCTTCGGGTGGCTGCCGCACAACGACGTCGCCTACGACTCGACGGCATTGTGGACCCACGTCGCGAGTGGCGTCCGGGGGCTTCCTGATCGTCTCGGGCGTCTCGTTCCTGTGCTGCTCGTCGCCATCCCCGTTCTCGCCATCGCGGTTCCGCTCTCACTCGCGCTGATCGGGGACTGGAGTCTGCTGCTGCCGTTGGGCGGCTTGGCGGCCAGTCTGCTGTTCTGCGCGCTCGGCGTCTCGAGCATCGTCTCGGTCGTGGCTCCGTATGCGGTCTCGCGGCCTGGTGACAGTCCGTTCCAGCAGCCGCAGCGACCGACCTCTCGCGGGGCGTACGGTCCTGCAGCGGCGTTGCTCGGCGCCATCGTGCTGAGCGTGCCGACCATCTGGTTGTTCGCAGCGACGATTCTCGACGGTTCGGCGTACGCTCCGGCGACCTTCTGGGTCGGGCTTCTCGTCGGTCTCGTGACCGCGGCAGCCGGAGCCGTCGTCGGCGGTCGCATCTTCGAGCGCAGTGGAGAGCGCCTGATGGAGTTCGTCGAGACCGCGTGAGGACCGCCCGCTGGGCGTTCGACGCCGCTAGACTCACGGGATGAGTACTCCGCTGGACAGCCCCGATCAGGGCGGCGTGGCAACGCTTGATCGCGAACTGGAAGAGCTCCTCCGCGAGGAGAATCTCGAACCGGGTGACCATGAGCGCTTCTCGCATTACGTGAAGAAGGACAAGATCCTCGAGTCCGCGATCACCGGCAAGCCGGTGCGCGCGCTGTGCGGCAAGAAGTGGACCCCGGGCCGTGACCCGGAGAAGTTCCCGATCTGCCCCACATGCAAGGAGATCTACGAGTCGATGATCGGCTGACCTCAGTCGGCTTCGAGATACACGGTGGGAATCGCCGGGTCGGACTTGCTGAGAGCGAGCGCACGTACCGGGAGCTCTTCGCGCACACGCAGATGATGAGCGCGTGCCGCTGCCGTGCCGTCGACTCCCTCGTACGAGGAGTCGATCTCGCCTGCCTCGACGAACGTCACCTGCAGCGGGCGGCCGTCGGGGTGCTCGGCCGCAGTGTCGAGATCTTCGAAGCCGTCCGACACGACGACCGTCTCTGCGGTGGCGACGCCGTCGACCAGGGTGCGGAACGCTGCTTTGCGTCCGCCATGCGATGCCTTGTCGGCGGACGCCTTCGCGACGCCGATCCAGGACCCCTCGGCATCCTGGCGCGCCACCAGCTTGTAGACCATGCTGGCGGTCGGATACCCGGACCCGGTGACGACCGACGTTCCGACCCCGTAGGCGTCGACGGGCGAGGCGGCGAGGGCGGCGATCGCATACTCGTCGAGGTCGCTGGTCACGGTGATGCGTGTCGACGTCGCACCGAGTTCGTCGAGCTGCGCGCGGACATCGCCCGCGACGATCGGGAGGTCACCGGAATCGATCCGGACGCCGCCGAGCTCCGTGCCGGCGACGCGGATCGCCGTCTCGACACCCGTGCGGATGTCGTACGTGTCGACGAGCAGCGTCGTTCCGGTGCCCATGCTCGCGACCTGGGAGCGGAAGGCTTCCTCCTCTGTGTCGTGCAGCAGCGTCCAGGAGTGCGCGGCGGTGCCCATCGTGGGGATGCCCCAGCGTCGTCCGGCCTCGAGATTGCTGGTCGCCCCGAAACCGGCGATGTATGCGGCTCGGGCTGCGGCGACGGCCGAGCGCTCGGCGGCCCGGCGGGAGCCCATCTCGGCCAGCGGACGTTCGCCGGCGGCGATGCTCATGCGCGATGCGGCGGTGGCGACGGCGGAGTCGTGGTTGAGCACGCTCAGCGCGAGAGTCTCGAGCACCACGGCATCGGCGAACGTGCCCTCGACTGTGAGGATCGGAGAGCCCGGGAAGTACAGCTCGCCTTCGCGGTAGCCGCGGATGGATCCGGTGAACCGATAGTTCTCGAGGTGAGCGATGGACGCGGCATCCACGACGTTCTCATCTCTGAGGAACCGCAGTTCGTCGTCGCCGAAGCGGAAGTCGCGCAAGAGGCCCAAAAGGCGGCCGGTGCCCGCGACGACACCGAAACGGCGGCCGCCGGACAACCGTCGGGAGAACAACTCGAAGACGCTGGGGCGGAACGCCGTCCCATCACGCAGGGAAGCGGCGAGCATCGTCAGCTCATAGCGGTCGGTGAGCAGCGCCGTCGACGTGGTCATGCGCTCAGTTTAGTGAGAGCGCCGATGCACGCGGCGGGTTCCGCGCGGGTAGGCTGGGGAGTCATGAACGACGCGCCGATCGGGATCTTCGACTCCGGTGTCGGCGGGCTCACGGTGGCGCGAGCCATCCGCGCCCAGCTGCCCCGGGAGTCGTTCGTCTACATCGGCGACACCGCGCACTCGCCGTATGGTCCGAAGCCCATCGCGGACGTGCGCCGCTACTCCCTCGAAGTGCTCGACACCCTGGTCGAGCAGGGCGTCAAGATGCTGGTGATCGCGTGCAACACCGCTTCCGCCGCCATGCTCCGCGACGCTCGCGAGCGCTACGACGTTCCGGTGGTCGAGGTGATCGGCCCCGCGGTGCGCCGCGCGGTCTCCACCACGCGCAACGGACGAGTCGGTGTGATCGGCACTGTCGGCACCATCGGTTCGCGCGCCTACCAGGACATGCTCGAGGTCAACGAGAGGCTGCAGGTGTTCACCGCCGCCTGCCCGCGCTTCGTCGAATTCGTCGAGGCCGGGATCACGGGTACCCCGGAGGTGCTCGCGGTCGCCGAGGAGTATCTCGCGCCCCTTCGAGACGCCGAGGTCGACACACTCGTGCTCGGCTGCACGCACTATCCGTTCCTTCGGGGCGCGATCAGCTACGTCATGGGAGAGGGCGTCACCCTCGTCTCCAGCGACGATGAGACGGCAGGCGACGTCTACCGCCAGCTCGTCCGGGGTGATCTGCTCGCGTCGCCGGATGCCACCGCCAGCTACGTGTACGAGGCCACCGGCGCCTCGACCGACGACTTCACCGCGCTGGCCAACCGCCTGATGGGCCGCGAGGTCCGGGACGTGCAACTGGTCCAGACCGGCGTGATCACCCTCCCCGAGATCGCTTTCGAGTAACCCGGATCGAGTCGCTCCGATTCGTTCCGCCATCCCGACCTGAAAGAAGCACATGTCCGAAATCGTCCGCGTCGACGGCCGCTCCACCGATCAGCTTCGTGAGATCACGATCGAGCGCGGTTGGAGCGCGCACGCCGAGGGATCGGCATTGATCAGCTTCGGCGGCACCAAGGTGCTGTGCACCGCCTCCTTCACCAACGGCGTCCCGCGCTGGCTGACCGGCAAGGGCAAGGGCTGGGTCACGGCCGAGTACTCCATGCTCCCGCGCGCCACGAACAGCCGGAACGACCGAGAGAGCGTCAAGGGCCGCATCGGCGGTCGCACCCACGAGATCTCGCGACTGATCGGGCGCGCGCTGCGGGCCGTCGTCGACACGAAGGCGCTCGGCGAGAACACGATCGTCATCGACTGCGACGTGCTGCAGGCCGATGGCGGCACGCGCACGGCGGCCATCACCGGCGCGTACGTGGCGCTCGCCGACGCGATCGAATGGGGCCGGGAGAAGAAGTTCATCGGCAAGAACTCCACGCCGCTGCTCGACTCGGTCGCGGCGGTGTCGGTCGGGATCATCGACGGCGAGCCCATGCTCGACCTGGCATATGTCGAGGACGTGCGCGCCGAGACCGACATGAACGTCGTGGTCACCGGCCGTGGGCTCTTCGTCGAGGTGCAGGGAACAGCCGAGGGCGCACCGTTCGACAAGCGGGAGCTGGATGCGCTGCTCGAGCTCGGTCTGGCCGGATGCGCCGACCTGAAGGGCACGCAGCTCGCCGCGTTGAAGGGGGAATGACGATGCGAGTCGTTCTCGCGACGCACAATCCGCACAAGGTCGCGGAGTTCCAACAGATCGTGGAGCAGACACGCCCCGACCTCGAGATCGTCGGCTACGACGGTCCGGAGCCGGTGGAAGACGGCGTGACGTTCGCCGAGAATGCGCTCATCAAGGCGCGAGCGGCCGCCGCTCACACAGGACTCGCTGCGCTCGCTGATGACTCAGGTATCTGCGTCGACGTGCTCGGCGGGTCACCGGGGGTGTTCTCCGCCTACTGGGCGGGGCAGAAGAAGGACGCGACGGCGAATCTCGAGCTGCTGCTCGACCAGCTGCACGACATCGCCGACCCCCACCGCTCCGCGCACTTCACCTCGACGATCGCCCTCGTGCTGCCGGACGGCCGGGAGCAGGTCGTGGAAGGACGCTGGCCGGGTCGCCTGGCGCATACGGCGTCGGGCGCCGGCGGCTTCGGGTACGACCCGATCTTCATCCCTGACGGCCAGCCGGCAGGGGAGGAGCGGTCGGTGGGTGAGCTCTCCTCCGATGAGAAGCAGGCGCAGTCGCACCGAGCGCGCGCCTTCGCGGAACTGGCTCCGCTGCTTGCCGCGCTCTGAGCACGGCGGCCGCGAGAAACCGCTGCTGAAGCTGAGAATCGTTACCCTTCCCGACTAGCCGGAACCCGCCTTCCGGCCCTCGATCCCGGTCTAGCCTGGGGGCATGCACGATCACGCACCCGCCCCCGGTGGCATCCGTTCCGCGAGCAGCAGACGCCTGCTCGCGATCTCGCTGTCCCTCACTGCGACGGTGATGCTCGTGCAGGTCGTCGGCGCACTGCTCTCCGGCTCTCTGGCGCTGCTCGCCGATGCGGCGCACATGTTCACAGATGCGTCCGGTCTCGTGATCGCCCTCATCGCCGCCACCGTCGCCGCACGTCCGGCCGACGACCGGCGCACTTTCGGGTATCAGCGCGCCGAGGTGTTCGGCGCGCTGATCAACGCGGTGATCCTGATCGCCCTCGCGACCTGGGTCGCGATCGAGGGGATCGGGCGACTCATCAATCCGGGGGAGGTCGAGGTCGCCGGCGGGCTGATGCTGGTCGTCGCCGTGGTCGGGCTCCTCGCGAACGCGGTGTCGATGTGGCTGTTGAGTCGTGCGCAGCGCACCAGCATCAACGTGCGCGGTGCGTACCTCGAGGTGATGGGAGATCTGATCGGTTCGGTGGCGGTCATCGTGGCAGCCGCGGTCATCCTCATCACCGGATGGATGCCGGCCGACGCCATCGCCTCGCTGTTCATCGCGGCGATGATCATCCCCCGGGCCATCGCGCTGCTGCGGGAGGTGTTCTCGGTTCTCGCCGAGTCCGCGCCGAAGGGCACGGCGGTGAGCGAGATCCGTACCCACCTGCTCGGTTACGACGGTGTCGTCGGGGTGCACGACGTCCATGTCTGGCAGCTGACCCGCGGGGCCCCGGTGTTCACGGCCCACGTCAGCATCGAGCCGGAGCTGTTCGCCGACGGACGCTCGTCGCAGCTGTTGACCGAGATGCAGGCATGCCTCGCCGACCACTTCGACGTGGCGCACTCGACCTTCCAGATCGAGCCTGCGGAACAGGCGGACTGCGAACCGCGACACGCCTGAGCGATCCGGTCCTGACCTCAGCTTTCGACGGCGATCTCGTGCGGGCTCTTGTCCGGGCGGAGCCCCCGCCAACGGGCATGGCGGAGCACACCGTCGGGCGTCCAGTTCGCGAACTCGACCTCGCCCACGACTTCCGGACGCACCCACAGGGCGTCGGAGGCATCGAGCGCGGGGACGCCGTCGAGTGGGGCAGCGTCCACGCGCAACGGATCGAGTCGTGCGAGCAGGTCGCGCAGTATTCGGTCGGTGAATCCGGTCCCCACACGTCCGACGTAGCGGAGACCGCCCGTTCCTCGGTCCGGATCGGGCACGGCGAGCAGCAGAGATCCGAGCGTGCTCTCCCTGTCGCCCTTCCCTGGCCGGATACCGACGATCACCGCCTCCTGCATCCGCGTGTGCTTCAGCTTCAGCCACGAGGGGGAGCGCTGCCCTGGCCGGTATCGCGACTGAGGATCCTTGACGACGACGCCCTCGAGTCCGAACTCCCTGCTCGCGGCGAGTGCCGCGTCCACGTCGTCGAACACGGGAGGGATCTGCACGGGGGCGTCGAGATCGTCGATCAGCTCCTCGAGCAGGGTCCTGCGTTCGCGCAGAGTCATACCGGTGAGGTCGTGTCCGTCGAGACGCAGCAGGTCGAACAGCATGTAGACGACGGGGGTACGGACCACTTCGCGTTCGATCTCCCGTGGCCGGGTGAGGTGCATCCGGTTCTGGAGGAGGGAGAAGCTCGGCCGGCCGTGGGAGTCGAACGCGACGATCTCGCCGTCGACGACGGCGTCCGCCACGGGGAGGAAAGGCGCGCCGTCAGCAGTGAGTTCGGGATACCGGGCCGTGATGTCCGTGCCGCGGCGCGCGTGCAGCAGCATGCGCCCGTCTGCCCAGGTGCCCATCGCACGGATGCCGTCCCACTTCACCTCGACCCACGAGGGGTCGCTCAGTGCGCGTGCCACTCCGGGGGTGCCGTTCTCCGCGAGCATCGGCGCCATCGACGCCGTGGCCGGAGGGGCGACAGCGGCGCCAGGGGCGGGAGAGCTTCGGGGATATCGATGGGAGTGATGGGTCTTCGCGGGTTGCGGGAGCGGAGTCGTCGCCGGCGGGCGGAGCATCGCGAGCGGGTCGATTCCCGCGGCGGCTCGCGCGAGCACCTCGTCGAGGTCGAGCTGCGCGAGTTCCGGGGCGTCGAGTTCCTCCCACGTGCGAGGGGCCGCCACCCAGGGCTGTGCACGTCCGCGGAGGGAGTAGGGCGAGATGGTGGTCTTCTTGCCGTTGTTCTGGCTCCAGTCGAGGAACACCTTTCCCCCTCGGACCGCCTTCGCCATGACGCTGGTCGCGAGGTCCGGGTGATCGCTCTCGATCATCCGTGCGAGCTCCTTGACGACGGCGGAGACCTCGTCGCTCGTCTGCTCGCCGGGCAATGACGCGTAGAGGTGGATGCCCTTGCTTCCGCTGGTCACCGGCAGAGGGTCGAGCCCCATGCCGGACAGGAGGACGCGCGCGATGCGGGCGACCTCGGCACACTGCGCCAGCCCCACGCCAGGGCCGGGATCGAGATCGAGGACGAGTCGATCGGGGTTGCCGGGAAGGCCCGCGGAGGAGAAGCGCCACTGCGGCACATGCAGCTCGATGGCGGCGACCTGCGCAAGCCACACGAGAGTCGGGATGTCCTGGACGAGGGGGTATTCCTTCGGACCGTCCGAGTGCTGGATCGCCTGTCGAGGAATCCACGAGGGTGCGCCCGGTTCGAGCTGTTTCGTGAAGAAGGCGTCGGCCGGGGCATCCGCGGTCCCGACGCCCTCGACCCAGCGTTTGCGCGTGACGGGGCGCCCGGCGAGGAGGGGGAGCAGGAGTGGAGCGATGGCCGTGTAGTAGGCGATGACCTCGCCCTTGGTGGTGCCGGTGGAGGGGTAGACGACTTTGTCGAGGTTCGTCACCCGCAGACGACGACCGTCGACCTGCACGATCTGCGCGTCTGCGACCATGGGGCCAGCGTAGTCAAGGCGCAGCATCGCCAGGGGTAGCGTCGCCAGGGGTAGCGCCGCCAGGGGTAGCGCCGTCAAGGGGCTGGCGCCGTCAAGGGGCTGGCGCCGTCAAGGGGCTGGCGCCGTCAAGGGGCTGGTCGTGACGGCTGTGACTGGTGTCTACTGGTGTGATGAGGACGATCTGGAAGGGCGCACTGACGTTCGGGCTCGTGAATGTGCCGGTCAAGGTGTACTCCGCGACCGAGGACCACGACGTGCCGCTGCATCAGGTGCACGAGAAGGACGGCGGGCGCATCCGCTATCAGCGCACCTGCGAAGTCTGCGGAGAGACCGTGGCGTACGCCGACATCGACCGCGCCTACGTCGACGAAGGCCAGACCGTCGTGCTGACGAAGGACGACCTCGCCGCCCTCCCCGCGGAGAAGAGCCGGGAGATCGACGTCGTCGAGTTCGTGCCCTCCGAGCAGGTCGACCTGCTCACCCTCGACAAGCCGTACTACCTCGAACCCGATTCGAAGTCGCCCAAGGCGTATGTGCTGCTGCGGAAGACGCTCGAACAGACGGACCGCACGGCGATCGTGCGCTTCACACTTCGGCAGAAGACACGGCTCGCCGCGCTCCGGGTGCGGGGGAAGGTCCTCGTGCTGCAGACCCTGCTCTGGGCCGATGAGGTGCGCGAAGCCGCGTTCCCCTCGCTGGACGAGGACGTGCGGATCTCGAAGAAGGAGCTGGAGCTCTCGGCCTCGCTCGTCGACAGCTACTCGGCGGACTTCGACCCCGAGGCATTCGTCGACGAGTACCAGAAGGAGCTCCGTACCCTCATCGACGCGAAGATCGAGGCGGGCGACACGTTCGACGTGGCCGAGACCTTCGGGGAAGCAGAGAAAGCGGCCGAGGGCGGCGAGGTCATCGACCTCATGGAGGCGCTGCGCGCGAGCGTGGCGCGCTCGAAGGAAGAGCGCGCGAAGAACGCGGGGTGATCATCGGGTGCCGAGGAACCGGCACCCGATGATCGATCAGTGCTTGCCGTCGCCGTCCAGGTCAGGGGCGCGGTCGAACACGTCGGCGTCGAGCACGAGCTCCTGCGCTTCCTCGGCATCGGTGACCACGTCTTCGCCCGCCGCCTCGGCCTTCTTCGCCTTGTGGCGCTCGGACAGGTAGTGCCACAGCGTGACGAGTGCGGTGCCACCGACGGCCGCGAGCAGGATGAGGTCGATGTAGCTCTCCACGAACTCGGCGACCGGCGGGATGAACCCGATGAGGTAGCCGAACATCGTGAGCCCGAAGCCCCAGAGGACCGCACCGATCAGGTTGTAGAGCGTGTACTTGCGCCACGGCATGTGGCCGACGCCGGCGGCGACCGGGGCGAAGGTCCGCACGATCGGCACGAAGCGCGCGAGGATCACGGTGATGCCGCCGAAGCGCTCGAAGAACGCGTTCGTGCGTTCGACGTTCTTCTTGCTGAAGAGGCCCGATTCCTTGCGCTCGAAGACCGCCGGTCCGCCCTTGTGGCCGATGACGTATCCGACTTCACCGCCCACGAACGCCGCGAGGCCGATCAGGAGGGCGACCCACCAGACGTTGATGCCGAAGACGCCGTGCTCGGAGCCCGCGATCGGGTGCGAGAGCAGGCCGGCGATCACCAGGAGGGTGTCACCGGGAAGCAGGAATCCGACGAGCAGACCGGTCTCGGCGAAGATGATGAAGCACACCACGAGCAGTGCCCACGGCCCGGCGGTCCCGATGATCGTCGCAGGATCGAGCCAGGGGATGAGAGCGGTCGGTGCGTGCAGCATGGTTTCGAGCACTGGGGGAGTCCCGTCGGTCGTGAATGGTCGGCGGTAGAACAGAGCGATGTCGTGACGACCGGAGAAAGATCGTCGTCGTCTCTCGTGCGGAAGGTGGGACTTGAACCCACACGCCCTGGGGCACAGGAACCTAAATCCTGCGTGTCTGCCAATTCCACCACTCCCGCGCGGTGGAATCAGTCTACTGATCACCGAATCCGCATGTCTGGGGATCAGCCCGTAGTCCGCGCCGGCCGACAGTCGGGCGCGGGGAAGGCCTGTGGATAACTTCCGAGGCAGGCCTCGGATTGTTGCGAGGATGCCGGGGTGAGTCATCCGTCCGCCCTTGTCGCAGAGCGCGTGCGGTCGCGTCTGCGTGCCGAGGGCATCGATCCGTCCGTCGATCCGGACGCGGCATGGCGGATCACCCATGCGGAGGTCCGGCGTCACGACGATCTCGCCCTCGCTCGCGGCGAGGCCCTGATCGACGATGAAGCGGCGTGTGTGAGAGAGGTCATGGCGTCGCTCAGCGGATTCGGTGCGCTGCAACCGCTGCTCGACGATCCGGAGATCGAGGAGATCTGGCTCAACGGAACGGGACACGTGCACGTCGCGCGAGAGGGAACGGCCGAGCGGACGACCCTTCGTCTCGACGAAGGGACCGTGCGCGACGTCGTCGAGCGCATGCTGCAGTCGACCGGTCGGCGGGTCGACATCAGCCAGCCGTTCGTGGATGCTTCGCTGCCGGACGGGTCCCGTCTGCATGTGGCGATCGCTGATGTGGTGAGGGGCTCGTGGGCGGTCAACATCCGCAAGTTCCTGCCGAAGTACCGATCTCTCGGAGCGCTCGCCGCGCAGGGGATGATGCCCGCCGATGTCGCCGAGCTGCTGCGGGTGGCCATGAACGACGGCAAGAGCGTGATCGTCTCCGGCGCCACGCACGCGGGGAAGACCACTATGCTCGGCGCGCTGCTGGCCTCGTGCGCAGACGTTCAACGCATCGTCACGGTGGAGGAGACGTTCGAACTGGCTGTGGACGGGCCCGATCTCGTCGCGCTGCAGGGGCGACAGGCGAGCCTCGAGGGGACCGGGGAGATCACGTTGCGCAGGCTGGTGAAGGAGGCGTTGCGTATGCGACCGGACCGTCTCGTGATCGGCGAGGTCCGCGACGCGGAAGCTCTCGATCTGGTCCTCGCGCTCAACACCGGGGTGCCGGGCGCATGCACCGTGCATGCGAATTCTGCGGCCGAGGCCATCGAGAAGCTCACGATCCTTCCACTCTTGGCCGGGCGGAACATCGATCGTGAGTTCGTCGCCCCTGCACTCGCCGCGTCTGTCGACCTGGTCGTGCACTGCGCCAGGGACCGCGCGGGGCAGCGACACGTGCAGGAGATCATCGCGCCGACCGGCGGCCTCGCCGGAGGACGGCTGCAGACCAGGAGCGTCTATCGGGCAGGTGCGCCAACGAGCGACGGCATCGGCACCGGCCGCAGCGAGCCACGCCTGATCGGGATCGTGTCGTGACAGTTTTCGTCGGCGCCCTCCTCGCGGCCGGGGTGCTTCTGTGCCTGTCGCCCTGGATGTGGCCGCGATCGGACGCGGCCGAGGTGGCCACCCGGCGAGGGCGACTCGTCCGCCTGATCGAGGAGGCCGGCTTCGACCGGCTCTCCCGGCGCGCGCTCCTCGTCATCGTCACCGCGGCCGGACTGATAGCCGCATCGGTCGCCTGGCTCCTGACCGGGATCGCCGTACTCGCGCTGCTGGCGGGCGTCGCGGGAGCCGTCGCACCCATCGTGTTGTTGCGGGGGCGCCGAGCGCGGTTGCGACGGTTGCGGCGACAGCTCTGGCCGGACGTGTGCGATCTTCTGATCGCGGCGATCCGCGTGGGCCTGTCGCTCCCCGACGCAGTGGCGAGCCTGGCGGAGTCCGCGCCGAAGACGCTGAGACCGGCATTCGTCGTGTTCGCGAGGGATCTGCGTGCGAGCGGCAGATTCGAGACCAGCCTCGACCGACTCAAATCCACGCTGGCCGACCCCGTCGGCGATCGCATCGCCGAGACATTGCGGATGGCGCGTCAGGTCGGCGGCACGGAACTGATCAGTGTGCTGCGCGCGCTGTCGAGTTCGGTGCGGGCGGATGCCGCCCTGCGGGGCGAAGTCGAGGCTCGCCAGTCATGGATCCGGGGCGCGGCCGTCCTCGGCGCGATCGCCCCCTGGGTGATCATGGGGCTGCTCGTTCTCCGGCCTGAGGGAGCAGCAGCGTACGGCACTCCCGAAGGGATGCTCGTGATCTGCCTGGGAGCAGCGGTGTCGGTGGTCGCGTTTCACATCATGGTCCGCATCGGCAGGCTTCCTGAGCCGCGGCGGTGGTTCGGGTGAACGGGGTCTCGGCGCTCGCGATCGCGGTTCTGATCGGGTGCGGCTTCGCTGCGGGGATGCTGAGCATCCTCTCCGTGCTTCCGCGCTGGAGAGCGGCATCTCTCGTCGTGCGGATCGGGCCGTATGTGCGCGATGTCGTCGCTGACGACTACCTGCCCCGAGGTGT
The DNA here is from genome assembly GCF_004794435.1 of Microbacterium sp. K27. Lineage (NCBI taxonomy): Bacteria > Bacillati > Actinomycetota > Actinomycetes > Micrococcales > Microbacteriaceae > Microbacterium > Microbacterium sp. K27. The sequence continues at coordinate 52,231 of NZ_SSDK01000046.1, read as the reverse complement.
CCTCCCCGCGGTGGGATCACTTCCCACGAGCGGGCGGACGCTGTGGGAGCGTGCGCGGGGCGCTTTCGAGAGGCTGGTCGGCGGGGGAGAGGCTCTCCGCCAGCGCCTCGCGCAGGCGGGTGTGCGCACGAGCCCCGCATCGTTCCGTGGTCGGCAACTGGGCTGGGGCCTCGCCGGGATCGGTGTGGGCGCAGTCGTGCTGACCGTGCTCGCGCTGGCCGGACGGCTGACGGTGCCGACGAGTGTGATGCCGATGCTCTGCGGGGCGGCTGCCGCCGCTGCGTACGACCTTCAGCTCTCTGTGAGGGCCAAGGCTCGCCGGGTGCGACTCACCGACGAGCTCCCGACGACTCTCGAGTTCCTGGCTCTGTGCCTCTCCGCAGGTGAGGGGTTCCTCGATTCTCTGCGTCGGGTGGCCGACGTGGGCTCCGGCGAACTCACTGCTGAACTGCGCCAGGTGGTGCTCGCGGTCGGCACGGGCTCGCCGCTGGCCGACGCACTGCACGAGATGGCGCGACGCCTCCAGCTTCCCGAACTGTCGCGCGTCGTCGACCAGGTGATCGCGGCGCTCGAGCATGGTGCGCCCCTCGCCGCGGTACTGCACGCTCAGGCGGGTGATGCGCGCGAAGACGCGAAACGTGTGCTGATCGAGCAGGCGGGACGCAAAGAGATCCTGATGCTTCTCCCGCTCGTCTTCCTGATCCTTCCGCTCTCGGTGCTCTTCGCCGTGTATCCAGGGCTGTTCATCCTCCGGCTCGGCATCGGCTGACCGCACGACGAAAGGACCACCATGACCGCACGAACGCAGGAGCAGCGGCGACGCCCCTGGCATGACGCCGCACCCCGGTTCCGCGCCTTTATCGACGACGAAACGGGTGATGTTCCCGGATGGGTGCTCGTCACGTTGATGACCGCGGGATTGGTGGTGCTCATCTGGGCCGTCGCCGGTCCTGCTCTGACCTCGCTGTTCGAGCAGGCGATCCAGAGGGTCTCGGGGCTCTGACATGGAGGACCGGAGTGGTTGCGCGGATGATCGCGGCTCCAGCCCGGTGGAGTTCGTGCTGGTCGGAACGCTCCTCACCGCCCTCACACTCGCTGTGCTGCAGCTCGCCTTCGCGGTGTACGTGCGCAACGTGGTGCACGACGCTGCCGTCGAAGGCGCCTACCACGCGGCTCTCGCCGATACGACCCCGGAGGAGGGCATCGCACGCACCAGAGACGTGATCTCGCGAGCGGTGGGGGCGGACTACGCCGAGGACATCCGAATCGGCGTCTCCGGCGCCCCGCCGTACGAGACGGTCGACGTCCGGGTCCGCACGACGTTTCCGCTGCTCGGACTGATCGGCCTCCCCTTCGCGATGGAGGTGGAGGCTCGTGCACCTGCCGAGACTTTCGGAGAAGAATGACGAGGGATCAGCCGCGCTCGAGTTCATCGCGGTGGGGGTGATCCTTCTCGTGCCGCTCATCTATCTCGTGATCGCGCTCGGTGCGATCCAGGAACAGACGCTCGGAGCCGAGGCAGCAGCACGGCACGTCGCCCGTGTCGTCGCGCGCGCACCCGATGCGACGACGGCGGCGGAGAGGAGCGATGCGGTGCTGGCGGGGATCGTGGACGAGTACGGTCTGGATGAGGAAGCGGTGAATCTGACGATCGCCTGCACCCCACGCGCGGTCGAGTGCCCGTCAGCCGGGGCGACCATCGTCGTCACCGTCACCACGTCGGTGCGACTTCCATTGGTGCCGGAGATGCTCGGACTCGATCGCTCGACCGCTGTCCCCGTGCAAGCCGAAGCGGTGCAGAAGGTGTCGCGACTGTGGGGCGCAGAATGAGAGACCTGTCCCGGACAGGGACGGGCGCCGTCGGCGACCACGAAGAGGGGAGTGTGCTGCTCCTCACCCTCGGCTACGTGCTTCTGGCTCTGGCCGTGATCTTCGTGTGCGTCTGCGCGACCGATCTCTACATCGCCCAGAAGCGGTTGGATGCGCTCGCCGATTCCGCCGCGCTCGCCGGAGCGGACGGCTTCACCCTGGCGGTGCGCGACGGCAGCGTGCGTGCCGAACTCACGGATGACGGCGTCGAGCAGCAAGCCGAGGCGATGGTGTCCGCGTTGCCGGGGGAGGCGTCGATCACCGCCGCAGGCACGCCTGACGGCGTCACCGCACGAGTCACCGTCACGGCGGAGTGGCGTCCGCCCTTGGTGTCCGTGTTCGTGCCCGACGGCGTCCCGCTGGAGTCGACCGCCACGAGTCGCACCGCCCTGCGGTGACCGGCCCCTGTGGTGACCGGCCCCTGCGGTGACAGGACCCTGGGGATCAGCGTGGGGCGCGCAGCTGCGCGAGCAGTCCGTCGAGTCGAGGAACGAGCTGCGGCGGCACCTCGGCCGGCAGCGCGTCGACCGGCCACCAGCGCAGGTCTTCCGATTCCTCGCTCACCGTGAGCGCAGCGTCGCGGTCGACGACCACGGCGATCCCGACGTCGAGGTGCGAGGCGCAGGAGCCGAAGCGGGACGAAAGTCCGTGATGGTCGAGATCGTAGGCGAGAGGTGCGGCCGCCGGGTCCACCGCGATACCCGTCTCCTCACGCAGTTCGCGCAATGCACCGCTCAGGACCGAATCGTCTCCGTCCTCGACGTGACCTCCCGGCTGCACCCAGAACTGCCCCTTGCGATGGAAGACGAGCAGCGTGTGCTCGAGCGACACATCGAACACGACACATGACGCGGTGAGGTGATCCGGGCCCGACTCACGATGCACCGGGCCTCCGTCGGCCCCGAAGAACGAGGCGAAGTCGGCCTGCGCGGCGCGGTCGCGCTCCGATCGGGGAGCGAAGGCCGAGATCAGGCGGTGGGCGTCCGCTTCCAGAATCGAGATCATTCCTGCTCTCCTTCGGAGGAGTCGTCGTCGGCTTCCGGTCGCTCGCGAGGGACGAACTGCGGGATCCAGCGCAGGAAGCCGAGGGCGCCGACCAGACCGACCACACCCATCGCGGCCGCCGCGAACGGCAGGGCGGCGACAGCGGTGATGGCCGAGACCAGTAGCGGAGCGATCGCCCCGCCCGCGTCGGTGAGCGTGCGCCAGGAACCGAGGAAGGCCGCGGGTTCGCGCTTCGGCGCGACGTCGGCGCCCAGGGTCAGCAGGATCCCGCTCGACAGGCCGTTGCCGACACCGAGGACCGCGGCGAACATGCCGAACCACAGCACCGCCGCATCGACGTCGTGCGTGAAGGACAGCGCGAGGAAGCCGGCTCCCATCAGCACCATCGCGGGCATCGCCGCCCACAGTCGACCGAAGCGATCCATCACCTGCCCGCTCGCGTAGAACAGGGCGAAGTCGATGGCCCCGGAGACACCGACGACGAGGGCGATGGTCGAGGCGTCCAATCCCAGCGACAGTCCCCAGAGCGGCAGCACGACCTGACGAGCCGAGCGCACGGCGGAGAGCGACGCGGCGGCGAGTCCGAGGCGTCCGAGCACCGCCCGCTGGCGCCACATCGTCTGGAAGATGCCCAGGCGTTCGACTGTCGGGATCGACCCGCTCACCGCCTCGCCGGAGTCTTCCAGATAGCGCTCGTGGGCGCTCGCCGGAACGGGAGGGATCATCTTCTCCGGGTCGGGCCCGAAGAGCACCAGCACCACCATGACCACGAGACAGGCGAGGAAGAACCAGATCGCCGCGCTCTCACTCCCGAACAGCTGCAGGAGTCCTGCGGCCACGAACGGTCCGATGAAGATGCCGAGGCGGAAGCTGCCGCCGAGAAGGGAGAGGGAGCGCGCGCGGAAGGCGACCGGCACCCGAGTGGTCATGAAGGCGTGCCGGGCGAGACCGAAGGCCGCCGCGCAGATCCCGAGGAGGAACACGGATGCCGCCAGCACGCCCAGCGACGGCGCGAACACCATCCCGATCCCGGCGACGATCGCGATCACGCCGGCGATCACCATCGTGTATCTCTCGCCGACCTTGCCCACTGCCCATCCGGCGGGGAGATTCCCGCACAGCTGCCCGATGACGAGCGCGGAGGCCACGAGTGCCGCGAACGCCACGTCTGCGCCCATGGACGCGGCGAGCACCGGGATCAGCGGGATCACGGCTCCCTCGCCGAGTGCGAAGAGGATCGTCGGCAGGTACACCATGGGTCCGAATTGCCGAAGGACCGTCGATGCACTGCTCACAGCTTCACGCTACTCCGCTCGACCAGGGATCTCGGACGACGGGGTCCCCGCGCGGGCAGGCGGCACGTTAGGCTGAGGTGTCATGCTCGAACTAGATCTCTCCGCCGAAATCCAGGCGCTCAGGCACACCTTCGGCGACATCAGCGAGGTCGTCGATGTCTCCCGTCTCCGCGACGACATCGCGCGTCTCAGCGAGGAGGCCGGCGCCCCCGACCTCTGGGACGACACCGAGAACGCGCAGAAGGTGACCAGCGCACTCAGCCACCGTCAGTCCGAGCTCGCCCGCATTACCGGCATCGCTCAGCGTCTCGACGACCTCGAGGTGCTCGTCGGGCTCGCGAACGAGATGGGCGATGAGGACTCCGCACAGGAGGCTCGTGCCGAACTCGCCGCCCTCACCGACCTGATCAACCAGCTCGAGGTGCAGACGCTGCTCGACGGCGAATACGACGAGCGATCCGCGATCATCACGATCCGCTCCGGCGCGGGCGGCGACGACGCCACCGATTTCGCCGAGATGCTGATGCGCATGTACCTGCGCTGGGCGGAACGGCACAAGTACCCGGTCAAGGTCATGGACACGTCCTACGCAGAGGGCGCGGGCATCAAGTCGGCGACCTTCGAGATCGACGCGCCCTACGCCTTCGGCACCATCTCGGTCGAGGCCGGAACGCATCGCCTCGCGCGCATCAGCCCGTTCGGCTCGGCCGACAAGCGCCAGACGTCGTTCGCCGCCGTCGAGGTCATCCCGCTGATGGAGGAGGCCACCGAGGTCGACATCCCGGAGAGCGATATCCGCGTCGACGTCTTCCGCTCCTCCGGTCCCGGTGGGCAGTCGGTCAACACGACCGACTCGGCCGTGCGCCTCACCCACCTCCCGACCGGCATCGTCGTCTCCATGCAGAACGAGAAGTCGCAGATCCAGAACCGCGCCGCAGCGATGCGCGTGCTGCAGACCCGATTGCTGCTGTTGCAGAAGGAGCAGGAGGCGGCGAAGAAGAAGGAGCTCGCGGGCAACATCACCGCGAGCTGGGGCGACCAGATGCGCTCCTACTTCCTCTACGGCCAGCAGCTGGTGAAAGACCTCCGCACGGGTCAGGAGTCCGGCAACCCTGCGGCCGTCTTCGACGGCGATCTCGACGACTTCATCTCCGCGGGCATCCGTTGGCGTAAGCGCAAGATCGAGGACTGAGTCCACGAAGAAGGCCCCGGAGCGATCCGGGGCCTTCTTGCTGCGCGCGCGCGTTCAGCGCCCGGAGTCGCGGAGGGTCCCGGTCACATCCTCGTAGCTGAAGAGGATGCACTGCACGGTGCGGTCGTTCTCCCGGATCCAGGTCGCCTTCGTCGGCTGGTAGTTGTAGAAGTCGAGTTCGGAAGCCTCGTAGGATCTGCCGACATACGCCTCGAACGCCTCATAACAGCCGTTCCACGCACTTTCGTTCAGCACGTCGTCGCCGGGGAATTCGCCGTCCTCGACGTCGTAGATGAAGAAGACCTCGTCGGTATGCGGTTGCTCACAGGGAACCACGGGCAGCTCGAACACCAATTCGTCTTCGCCGTACTCGACCAATGGCAGGCAGTCGCCCACTTCGAGGTCGGCGAAGGGCACCATCTCGGCACCCTCGATCGACGAGGGGTCCTGGCTCTCGGTGGCGGTGCCGCCATCCGTCGGCCGTTCGCTGGGAGTGCCGAACGACGTGCCGTCGGTATCCGGCGACGAGGTCGTCGCGGCCACCAGGAAGGACACAGCGGCAGCGAGGATCGCACCGACCACGGTGATGACGAGACCGGTGATCCCCGGCCACTTCCTTCCGCGGAGGAACAGGGAGATGAGCGACATCACGAACCCGACCGCGAGAAGGGCCCATCCGGCGATCGCGATCGCGGGAATGCAGGCACTGACGACGCCGACGATGACGGCGACCAGGCCGAAGATGCCCACCACCGGCACTCCGGCCGCAGGCTGCGGAGAAGGAGTCACCGGCCACGTGGCCGCCGGATACCCTCCATAGGGCGCGGAGGTCGTGCTGGTCTGGGGTGCTGCGGCAGCCGATGGAGAGAACGTCTGGCCGGCGAGCGTGTATGGCGGGACGAAGGGCGCCTGCTCGGCGTCGGCGGAGGGAACGACAGGTGCGGCCGGTTCCGGAGTCGACCCGGCGGGGGTCGACGCGGCTGCGGTCGTCTCGGCTGCGGTCGTCTCGGTGGCGGGTGCGTGTTGCCCGGTGACGACGTGCTCCGTCCACTGCAGTCCGTCCCACCACCGTCGGTTTCCGGAGCCGTCGTCGTACCAGCCGGCAGGTGTTGTCATCAGGCGTTCCGTGCGTCTTTCTCGGTCGGCGGATGCGCGGTGAGGTCGTCTCGCCACGCTGGCCTCTCCACAGGGGCTCGGCCGTCAGTGACGACGGTAGCGGCGCTGCGGGGTCTGTGTCGAATGAGAAGACGATCACGTGAAGAAGGCCTCGGGAGCACGGTGCTCCCGAGGCCTTCTTGGCCCATTGGGGACGGGTCAGGGCACCAAGCACCCGGTGATCGCATCGGTGTCGCCGAGCACCTCGGCGACACCGTACAGGGCATCGGTGTCGGTGAGGGTGCCGTCGCTGTCGGCGATCGTGCGCAGCGTCGCATTGTCGAGGTCGGAGGCGACGAAGAGGTCGGCGAGGCAGGTGATCTGAGCCTCGGTGTACCCCTCTGCACCCGACGAGGCGAGAATGGCCGTCAGACCTTGCGCGACCTCAGGAGCGGTCGGACGAACTCCGACATCCGTTCCTTCGGAGCCGTCGGTATCGCTCGGCGCGGTGGCCTCGATCGACGGAGAAGAGGTGGGCAGCTTGTCGATCTCCTCGCTCACTCCCTGCGCGAAGGCGAAGAGGTAGACGAACGACATCACGATGCCGATGATCGTCCCGACGACCGCCAGGATGAGTCCGGCGATGCCCGGCCACTTCTTCCCCTTGAGGAACAGCGAGATGAGCGACACGATGAATCCCGCGCCGAGCAGGATGAAGCCGAAGAATCCGATCACCGGGATGAAGACCAGGATGGTGCCGAGCACCCCGAGCCCGAGCCCCACGAGTCCGAGGATCGAGAGCTTCTTCGGTTCCTCGACGGCAGGCTGCCCGTACGGGGCTGCAGCCGGATACCCCGTCGTGCTGCCGGAGTACGCCGGTGCGGTGCCGGGGTAGACGTCGGCCGACGGCGTCGGAACCTCCGCCGGGGCGGCTGGAGCGGCCGGAGCGGCTGGTGCGGAGTAGGCGCCGAGGTCGTCGCTCAGGGGAGTCGTCGGTGCGGTCGCGTCCGGCGACGGGGGTGTGGTCGCGGTGTCGTCGGATGCACGGATCACGGTGTCGTCGATCGACGATGCCGAGGACCCGGCCTGTTCCGAGGACCCGGCGTGCGCGTCGGGATCGACCGCGGCGTCCGCGGCCTCCGGGGCGAAGTGCTCGGTCCACTGCTGGCCGTCCCACCAGCGCTGTCGACCCGATCCGTCGTCGTACCATCCTGCGGGCGTTGTCATGGCTCCCCCTTGAAAGAACTCGGCAGCTGCTTCCTGCAGCCGACATCTTCATGTATAGCAGTGGGAGGCGACGCGCCACCGGGTCGCCGATGGGGAGCTCTCCCCATCCGGCCCTGAGGGCGGAAGCGCCGTGCGGGGTGTCGCTCGCGGCCAGGCGACAGCCCGCACGTAGGCTCGTAGCGCCATGATTCGGTTCGAGAACGTCACGAAACGCTACCGCGGGACGTCGAAGCCCGCCCTCTCCGGAGTCGACTTCGAGGTGCAACGCGGGGAGTTCGTCTTCCTCGTCGGAGCCTCGGGTTCCGGCAAGTCCTCCTGTCTGCGCCTTATTCTGCGCGAAGACGTCCCGACGTCGGGGCGGGTCGCGGTGCTCGGCAGAGACCTGCGCGCGCTCGCGAACCGGAAGGTACCTTACTTCCGCCGCCACATCGGGTCGGTCTTCCAGGACTTCCGGTTGCTGCCTTCGAAGACGGTCTACCAGAACGTCGCGTTCACGCTTCAGGTGACCGGTTCGTCGCGCGGCTTCATCCAGCAGGCGGTTCCGGAGGCTCTCGCCCTCGTGGGTCTCGACGGCAAACAGAAGCGGATGCCCCACGAGCTCTCGGGTGGAGAGCAGCAGCGGGTCGCCATCGCGCGAGCCCTCGTCAACCGTCCCCAGGTTCTGCTCGCCGACGAGCCGACCGGAAACCTCGACCCCGCGACGTCGGTCGACATCATGCAGCTGCTCGCTCGCATCAACGCCGGCGGCACCACTGTGTTGATGGCCACGCACGAAGCCGGATTCGTCGACCAGATGCAGCGCCGAGTGATCGAGCTGCGTGACGGGGAGATGGTGCGCGACGAGGTGCACGGCGGATACGGCGACACCTCCAACATCCCGCGCCTCGTCCCGGAGGAGGTGCGCGGAGCGGCGGCGGCGGCTGCTCTCACCGCGGTCCAGGAGGTGCAGCGTCAGACAGCCGATCTCTCGGTGGTGCGTGCCGCGCTGGCCGAGGAGCTCAGCACTCAGCGCAAGGCGGCCGCGTCCTCCGTCGACCGCGAGGGAGAGACCGTGGTTCCCCCGGCCCCGCGCACGGTCGAACCTCCGGAGCCGGTGCATTCCCCGGAGACCGGCGCCGCGGCCGGAGTCGTGGAGCCTCCTGCTGTCGCGGAGACCCCTGCTGTCGCGGAGCCTCGTGCTGTCGTGGAACCTCCGACGGTGATCCGGCCGCGTACCCATCCGATCGCTCTGCCGACGGTGGACGTCGCCGAGCTCGGCGTCGCCGATCGCCTCGGACTCTCCGATGAAGACGACGAGGAAGTGGGCCCGACCTCATGAGAATCGGACTCATCCTGACCGAAGCCCTGGGCGGCCTGCGGCGGAACATCTCGATGGTGATCTCCGTCGTGCTCGTCACCTTCGTCTCCTTGACGTTCGTGGGCGCCGCGATCCTCATGCAGGGGCAGATCGGGGTCATGCGCGGGTACTGGGCCGAACGTGCCCAGGTGGCGGTGTACATGTGTTCGGCGGTCTCGGAATCCGAGACGTGCCTCGACGGCGCGGCGAGCGAGGAGCAGGTCGCCTCCGTCCGGGCTCAGCTCGAGGGTGACGCGCTCAAGCCGCTCATCAGCTCCATGACCTTCGATACGAAGGAAGAGACGTACGCCAAGCTCGTCGACCAGCTCGGCGCGGACCAGGCGAGCGTGCTCTCGCCCGACCAGGCGTTCGAGGTGTTCTTCGTCACGATGAAGGATCCTGGTCAGTCGCAGGTGCTCGCCGAGGCCTTCAGCGGACAGGCCGGGGTCGAGCAGGTCAAGGACCAGCTGCAGTATCTCGAGCCGTTGTTCTCCGCGTTGACGGTCGCGACCTACATCGCGGTGGGAATCGCCGTGCTCATGCTCATCGCGGCGACCCTACTGATCGGCACGACCATCCGATTGTCCGCGTATGCGAGGCGCAAGGAGATCGGCATCATGCGCTTGGTCGGAGCCTCGAACCGCTTCATCCAGACGCCGTTCGTCCTCGAGGGCGTGTTCGCCGCCTTCCTCGGCTCGGCTCTGGCCAGCGCCGCCGTCGTCGCCGGTATGCACTTCGGGGTCAACGGCTACCTGCGGGGGAGGGTGCCGTTCATCACCACATGGGTCACGATGCAGGACGCGGCTCTCGTGGTTCCCGTGCTGATCGGGATCGGCGTGATCCTCGCCGCGCTCTCCGCCGGCTTCGCGATCCGACGCTGGCTGCGTACCTGATAGCCTGAAAGGCTGCTCGGTCGGAACGATCGATCGAGCTCATCACGGCAACAGGAGAGCATCATGCCCAGGGAACGCGGAGAGAAGGTCGTCGCGACCAATCGTCGCGCACGTCACGACTACACGATCGAGAAGTCGTACGAAGCGGGGATGGTGCTCACCGGCACCGAGGTCAAGTCGCTGCGTCAGGGTCGCGCCAACCTCAGTGACGGCTATGCGTTCGTGAAGGGGAACGAGGTCTTCCTCGATTCCGTGCACATCCCCGAGTACTCGCAGGGGCACTGGACGAACCACTCGGCCAAACGCATCCGCAAGCTGCTCCTCCATCGCGAGGAGATCGCCAAGATCGCGCACGCCGTCTCGGCCGGGGGATACACCCTCATCCCGCTGAAGCTGTACTTCTCCGACGGTCGTGCCAAGGTCGAGATCGCCCTGGCGAAGGGCAAGCGCGAATACGACAAGCGGCAGACCCTGCGCGAGCGTCAGGACACCCGTGAGGCCGACCGTGCCATGCGTCTGCGCAATCGCGTGGGAGAGTAGCCCCGGGCTCTCAGGCCCCGACCCTCACGGCACTGCCGTGACGAGTCGACAGCCCGTCACGGGCGCGGGTGGAAGCCGAAGACGCGGCCGAGGAACGCCAGCTCGCGGTCGAGGGAGTCGACGATGGTCTCCGCGCTCCGGAAACCATGTCCCTCGGTGGGATAGAGGACGTACTCGTGCTCGATGCCGCGCTCTGCCAGAGCATCGCGGATCGCCTCGGACTGGGATGGAGGGACGACGCGGTCCTCGCCGCCCTGCAGAAGCAGGACGGGGACAGTGATGCGATCTGTGTGCGTGAGCGGTGAACGCTCGACGTACAGATGCTCGTACTCGGGCAGCGGGCCCACCAGACCGTCGATGTACGATGCCTCGAAGTCATGAGTCTCCGCGGCCAGCATGCGCAGGTCGGCGACGCCGTAGCGGCTGATCCCCGCGGCGAAGGCTCCGCCTCGTACCAGTGCCGACAGCACGGTCCAGCCGCCTGCCGATCCGCCGCGGATGGCCAGGCGGTCGGGGTCGGCGAGCCCGGAGGCAGCCAGGCCCCGCGCCGCCGCGATCACGTCGTCGACGTCGACGACACCCCACTGGCCGTCCAAGCGTTCGCGATAGGCACGACCATAGCCGGTGGAGCCCCCGTAGTTCACGTCGAGCACGCCGATCCCGCGGCTCGTGTAGAAGGCGATCGCTGCCGAGGCTGCCCCGGTCACATGCGCCGTCGGTCCGCCGTGGACCAGCACGACGTAGGGCGGGAGCTCGTCGTCGGGGGCCTCCTCGTCGGGGTTCGCCGGCGGATAGGCGAATGCGTGCACGGCGCCGTGCGGACCGTCGATCTCGATCGACATCGACGCCGGCATCCAGCGCGGATCGACGGGCTCCCCGCCGCGCACGGCGACGACCTCCCCCGACTCGATATCGACGCACCAGAGCCCCGCCGCCACCCGGGAACCGTTGCCGGAGAGCAGCACCCGGGTGCCGTGGACCGCATCGACGCTCACATGACCGTCGCCGGGGAACTCGATGATGCTCTCGCCCCCTCCGGTGTCGATCACGACGACGTCGTCGCGCCCGTTCGTGCGGACGGCGACGATGCGGCCGTCCTCCAACGGCTGATACCAGCGGTTGCCGAGCACCCAGAGCCCGTAGCCCGTGTCGGCATCGGACGGGGCCAGCGGCCGCGGGGATCCGGAAGGCGTCACCCCGTCGATGGCGATGCGGTGGAGTGTCCAGCGGTCATCGGCGACGTCGGCGAAGACCAGTTCCGTGTCGCTGAGCCACTCGGGCTGCAGCGCCGCTCGCGAGGGGATCGTCCGCGGGAGGCCTCCGTCGACCTCGGCGATCTGCACGCGCGCGCTCTCCCACGGCATCTTCCCCCGTTCCCAGGCGACCCACGCGGCGCGGGTCCCGTCAGGGGAGAATGCGGGGTGGGCGAAGAACCCCTCGCCCTGCACGATCACGCTGACCGCGGACTCGTCTTCTGCGGCGGAGCCGTCGAGCGGGATCTCGACGATCGCGCGGAGGTGCGGGGTGGTCGAGAGGTCTTCGCGCACGGCGAGCAGACGTCCGTCCTGCATGCGCAGACCTCCGTGCGCGGGACCGGCAGCGGTGAGCGTGACGAGATCCCCGTCGGGGGTCAGGCGGCGCACCCGCTGGTCTGAGGCGTCGACGAAGTAGAGCGTCCCCCGATCGTCCGCCGTCCAGGCGCCACCACCGTATTCGTGCACGCGGGAGCGGGCGTTCCAGGGCGCGGGGAGGACCTCGGCGCCCGTGGAACTCCGTACCGTCACCCGTCCCTTCTCGGACGGCACCGACTCACCCCACCAGATCTCCGTGCCGACGAAGCGGGCGCCGTCGATGCGAGGAGAGGACGCCGCGACTGATGCCGCGGAGAAAGGCGAAGGCCAGGAACCGTAGGGGGACGACGTCATGCTTCGAGCCTATGGGGCGCTGGCACGAGCGTCACGCGGGGCGCACACGAAGGCCCTCCAGGGAACCGGGAGGGCCTTCGTCGTGCTCTCGTCTCAGACCGCGCGGAGCACCGCCACGATCTTGCCGAGGATCACGGCTTCATCGCCCAGGATGGGCTCGAACGCCGAGTTGCGCGGGAGCAGCCACGTGTGGCCGTCGCGACGGCGCAGCACCTTGACGGTGGCCTCGCCGTCGAGCATCGCCGCGACGATCTCGCCGTTCTCGGCGCTGTTCTGCGAACGGACGACGACCCAGTCGCCGTCGCAGATGGCGGCGTCGATCATCGACTCGCCGGAGACCTTGAGCATGAACAGGTCGCCCTTGCCCACCAGCTGGCGGGGGAGCGGGAAGATCTCCTCGACCTGCTGGTCGGCGGTGATCGGCACACCCGCGGCGATTCGTCCGACGAGGGGGACGAGTGCCGCATCGCCGACCGGGGTCGCCACGTCGGCGGGGTTCTCGGTGCTGGCCCCCGGCAGGTCGATGAGCACTTCCATGGCGCGGGTCTTCCCGGGGTCGCGACGCAGATAGCCGCTGAGCTCCAACTGCCCGAGCTGGTGGGTGACGCTGGAGAGGGACTTGAGACCGACGGCGTCGCCGATCTCGCGCATGCTCGGCGGGTAGCCGTGGTGCGCGATCGAGTTCTGGATGACCTCTAGGATCGCCATCTGCTTCGGGCTGAGGCTCTTCCGGCGGCGCGTGCGCGGTGCCTCCGACTCGGGGGCAGAGTTCTCGCTCATGGTGCTCCTTCAGTGCGTGATCCGACGTCCCTCTTCGAATGTCGGAGGCCCGTGGTGGGGTGTCCTTATCGAAACCGTATCCGAGAAACGGGCCGATCTGGAAGATCTGTTCGAGCGTGTCGGCTCATTTCCGGATTCGGTTTCGAAGAATACTTGACAGATGTTCGAACTCGAAGATATCTTCGGTACGTAGCTTCGCATTCACGGCTCCCGGCCGAGACGAGAATGCGAACGCTACGCCAACTTCCCCGGCGGCCTCACCGCTCCGGGACAGGCTAAGGAGCACCACATGAGCAGCATCAGCTTCAGCACCGCAGCAGTCATTCCGGCGTCGACCCGTCCCACGACGCGACTCCGACTGACGACGCGTGGCCGCGCCGTGCTGCTGGCCTTCGCCTCGGTCCCGCTCGCGATCGGTATCGCCTTCGCGGCGCTCAGCGGTGGCAGCGCGATCGCTTCGGGAGCAGATTCGGCCGCCGTCAGCGTCGAGACCGTGACCGTCATGCCGGGAGACACCCTCTGGTCGATCGCCACCAGCGTCGCTCCCGATGCCGACCCGCGCGACGTCATCGGTGAGATCAGCCGGATGAACCTGCTGCGCGGTGGAGAACTCCAGATCGGCCAGACGCTCGCCATCCCGGCCCAGTACGTGAACTGATCCGGCGGCGGCAGCACAGCAGCAACTTTGCGTCATCGAGGCAAGGCGCCGCTTAACATGGGAAGGGTGACCCTCTCCCTCAACGATCTCCCGCTACGTGACGATCTTCGCGGATTGACGCCATACGGTGCTCCGCAAGCGCCGCTCCCGATCGCGCTCAACGTGAACGAGAACACGCATCCGATCCCCGACGCGGTGGCGAGCGACATCCTCGACGACATCGCCGTCGCGATCCGCGACGTCAACCGCTATCCGGACCGGGAGTTCACGACGCTCCGCGAGTCGTTCGCGGAGTACCTGGGGCACGGGCTCACGCCGGAGCAGATCTGGGCCGGCAACGGCTCGAACGAGGTTCTCCAGCACATCCTCCAGGCTTTCGGAGGTCCCGGGCGCACGGCGTTCGGTTTCGCGCCGACGTATTCGATGTACCCGCTCATCGCCCAGGGGACGGGAGCACGCTGGATCGCCGGCACGCGTCAGCCCGACTACACGATCACCCCGGACGAGGCTGCCGAGCAGGTGCGGGCCGCCGATCCCGATGTGGTCATCCTCTGTTCTCCCAACAACCCCACCGGCACGCCGCTCGGGCTGGACGTGATCGAAGCCGTGTACGACGCGGCCCGTGGCATCGTGATCGTGGATGAGGCGTACCAGGAGTTCGCGCCGCGCGATGCGATCTCCGCCCTGACCCTGCTCGACGGGCGCCCGCGTCTCGCCGTCTCGCGCACCATGAGCAAGGCCTTCGCCTTCGCCGGGGCCCGGGTCGGGTACCTCGCTGCCGACCCCGCCTTCATCGACGCGTTGCGCCTGGTGCGTCTGCCTTATCACCTGAGCGCTCTCACCCAGGCGGCGGCGATAGCGGCCCTGCGCAACGCCGACGTGATGCTCGCGATGGTGGAGGAGATCGTCGAGCAGCGCGATCGGATCACGGCGACCCTCGAAGCGCTCGGATACCAGCCGCACGAATCGTGGTCGAACTTCGTCCTGTTCGGCGGCGTCGCCGACCCGCGGGCCACCTGGCAGCAGCTGTACGACCGCGGCGTGCTCGTGCGCGATGTCGGCATCCCCGGACACCTCAGGGTCAGCGCGGGCACGGAGGCCGAGACCACCGCGTTCCTCGAGGCGCTGGCCTCGATAGGATCGGCTTCATGAGCACCCCCGCACTGACCCCGCGCACCGCGAACCGTGTGCGCAGCACGTCGGAGTCCACCGTCGAGCTCGAGCTGAACCTCGACGGCACCGGGGCGAGCCGTATCGACACGTCTGTGCCGTTCTTCGACCACATGCTCACCGCCTTCGCGAAGCATTCGCTGACCGACCTCACGGTGCGAGCTTCCGGCGACACGCACATCGACGCGCACCACACGGTGGAAGACGTCTCGATCGTGCTCGGCCAAGCCATTCTCGAAGCTCTCGGGGACAAGTCCGGGATCTCCCGTTACGGCGACGCGCTCGTTCCCCTCGACGAGGCACTGGCGCAGGCGGTCGTCGACATCTCCGGTCGTCCGTATCTCGTGCACACGGGAGAGCCTGAAGGCTTCGAACACCACCTCATCGGCGGGCACTTCACCGGTTCGCTGGTGCGTCACTCATTCGAGGCCATCAGTTTCAATGCCGGTCTGACCGTGCACGTGCGTGTGCTCGGCGGGCGTGATCCGCACCACATCGCCGAGGCGGAGTACAAGGCGTTCGCCCGCGCGTTCCGCGAGGCCAAGGCTCTGGATCCGCTCGTCGACGGGATCCCGTCCACGAAGGGTGCGCTGTGAGCGCAGCGCCCCGGGTCGCGGTGTTCGACTACGAGTCGGGCAACGTCCACTCGGCGGTGAAGGCGCTCGTCGCCGCCGGCGCGGATGCCGTGCTGACGCGCGACCGCGCCACCGCTCTCGAGGCGGATGGACTCGTCGTTCCCGGTGTCGGGGCGTTCCAGGCCGTCCGCGATGCCCTGCGCGCCCACGGAGGGGACGAGATCATCGATCGCCGTCTCGCCGGCGGCCGTCCGGTCCTCGGGATCTGCGTCGGGATGCAGGTCCTCTTCGAGCACGGCGTCGAGCGCGGTCACGACACCGAAGGGCTCGGCGAGTGGCCCGGCGCGGTCACCGAGCTCAATGCCCCGGTGCTGCCGCACATGGGCTGGAACACGGTCGAGCCCGGTGCCGACAGCGTGCTCTTCCGAGGCATCGAGCAGGAGCGCTTCTACTTCGTGCACTCCTACGCCGCGCAGTCCTGGGAACTCGACGTCATCCCGCCGTTCCCCGAGCCCGTTTTGACCTGGACGACGTACGGCGACCCGTTCCTCGCCGCCGTCGAGAACGGGCCGCTCTCGGCGACGCAGTTCCACCCGGAGAAGTCCGGGGAAGCCGGCATCCAGCTGCTGCGCAACTGGGTCGGAAGCCTCTGACGTCTTCGGCAGGCGTCACCCGTTTTGTTCCCCGCCGTCCGGCGGACTACCCTCGGTTCTCGTGCCCGCACCGGGCCGTAGAGCTTCCCGATCCAAGGACCCCATGAACGACTTCGCGCAGTCCCCCTCGCTCACGCTCCTTCCCGCGGTCGATGTCGCCGGGGGCAAGGCCGTCCGTCTGACCCAGGGTGAGGCCGGAACCGAGACCAGCTACGGCGACCCGTTGGATGCCGCAGGGGAGTGGGTGGCGCAGGGAGCGAAGTGGATCCACCTCGTCGACCTCGACGCCGCATTCGGCCGTGGCAGCAACGCGCCGATCCTGCGCAAGGTCATCAAGCAGTTCAAGGGTGTGAGCATCGAGCTCTCCGGAGGCATCCGCGACGATGCGACGTTGGAGGCGGCTCTGGAGAGCGGCGCCACCCGGATCAACCTGGGCACGGCCGCGCTGGAGAACCCGGAGTGGGCGGCCGATGTGATCGGCCGTTACGGCGAGGCGATCGCGGTCGGCCTCGACGTCCGGGGGACGACGCTCGCCGCCCGCGGATGGACCAAGGAGGGCGGTGACCTCTGGGAGGTGCTCGACCGCCTCGAAGACGCCGGCTGCAGCCGTTATGTCGTCACCGACGTCACGAAGGACGGCACTCTTCGCGGCCCCAACATCGAACTTCTCCGCGAGGTCACCTCACGTACCCCGAAACCGGTCGTCGCATCCGGCGGGATCTCGAGCCTCGACGACATCGCCGCGCTCCGCGAGCTCGTGCCGCTGGGCGTCGAAGGTGCGATCGTCGGCAAGGCACTCTACGCCGGCGCGTTCACGCTGGCTGAGGCTCTGGATGTCGCAGGAGACTGACGCGCACGCCTGTGGGCCGGAATCGCACAACCACGGCGATTCGGCGGGCGTCCCCTGGGAGGGGCGCAGCTTCGAGTCGAATCCGCACGCGTCGGACGACGGTTCCGCCGATCCCGCTCTGCTGGCCGCGCTGCTGCGGTTCCGTGCGGGTGAAGGCAGCCAGGTCGACGTGGTCGACGCCTTCCGTACCGCGCGCGTGCTGATTCCGCTTATCGCCGAGAAGGGTGAGGAGGGGGTCGCGCCGAGCGGTCTCACCGTCGACAAGACGCAGGAACTGTCCATCGTGACGGTCGCGGCGCCTGACGGCCGGCGCGTGCAGCCGGTCTTCTCGTCCGTGCAGGCGATGCAGGCATGGGATCCGACCGCGCGACCGATCCCCGTCGAGGCCGTTCGAGCCGCGTTGGCGGCGTCGGCGGAGGACACCGATCTCATCGTTCTCGACCCGACGTCAGAGACGGAGTTCGTGATCCGGCGTCCCGCGGTCTGGGCGATCGCTCAGGAGCAGCGCTGGGAGCCCAGCTTCCTGTCGACAGAGGTGTTCACGGCTCTCCAGGAGAGCGTGGCGCACGAACTGGCAGTGATCGACGTGGCGGTGGCTGCGGGCGATCCCGACGCGCGGCTCCGGGGCCCCGAGCTGATCGTGGTCCTCGAGCTCGTCGACGGTCTGGAGCGTGAGGTGCTCGATGCCGTGCTCTCGCGTCTCGCTCAGCGCTGGGCGTCCGATGATCGCATCGCTGTGCTCGCCGACTCGCTGACCGTGAAGCTCCGCCGCAGCGTCTGAGAGCGTTCGCTACGATCGGGGCATGTCCCGCGGTCTGATGCGAGTCCTCGTCGTGGTCGCGCTCCTGGGTGGTGCCGCGACCGGCACCACGGGTTGCTATACCGCGTGCCCGGCGATCGGCTACGTCAACGGGGTGGTCGTCGACGTGAGCGTATTCCCGGAGACAGCGGCCATCCAGTTCTGCGTGGACGCGGAGTGCTCACCGGCGCCGGGGGAGGACGAGACCGTCTCGACCAACCTGTTCGCGGCGTCCCGTGAGGACGACGGGACCTGGCGGCTCATGTTCGACATGTCGACACCCGAGGACGTCGACATCCGCCTGTTCGACGCGCAGGGCACCGTCATCCACGAATCCGAGGAACCGATCGCCTGGACCCACGCTGATGGCCCGTGCGGCGGCCCCTCCACTGCGGACCCCCTGATCCTGGAGCCCTGATCCTTCATCGCCGGAGATGACGCTCTCCACGTCGGACCGCGGGCGGGAACGGGAACGCGTCTCCGCAGGGAGGTGCGCGGTCCGATCGCTGCTGCCGGTGCTGATAGCGTCGGAGATCCGTGCAGGAAGTGAGGAGGTGGTATCCGTGAACGAAGTGACGTCGGTGCTCCTCCGGGGAGTCACGGTCGGGCGATAGGTCGTCCGGGAGCGCCGCATATCAGCAGCACTCCCGAAAGGCATGACCATGCACTTCACGTCTGAACAGAACCTCGACGGCGGCCTCACCGAGCGCGAATTCACCATCGGTGACATCTCCGGCATCATGTGGACGCCGCCAGCCGCTTCCTCCTCCGCGCCGGTTCCCCTCATCCTGATGGGCCAACCCGGCGGAATCGGCATGCGAAGAATGTACTCCCGCCTGGCGGCGCGAGCGCGCAGCGCGGCGGCGCAAGGCTTCGCTGCGATCTCGATCGAGGCGCCCGGAGCGGGCGACCGAACGCCGCTGCCTGGCGCGGCGGCGGCGCGGGCCGACCTCGTTCGTGCGATCTCTGTCGGCGAAGAGCCGGGCGAGGAGGTCATCGACCAGCTGATACTTCCTCTCGTCGATCAGGCGGTGCCGGAATGGCAGACCACGCTCGACGAGGCTCTTGCCCTTCCCGAGATCGGCGAGCGGACGGCATTCTCCGGTGGGGTGATCGCAATCGGAGTACGTCTCGCCGCGATCGACTCACGCATCGTCGCGGCAGGCCTCTTCGCCGGAAGCTATGTGCCCCGTACGACGTTGGAGGAGGCGCGTCGGGTCACCATCCCGCTGCATGTCCTCCTGCAATGGGATGACGAGGGCAACGAGCGCCGGATGGCGCTCGACCTGTTCGACGCCTTCGGATCGACTGAGAAGACGCTCTACGCCAACATGGGCGGCCACACGGGCGTCCCGCAGTTCGCCGGCGAGGATGCCGCGCGCTTCTTCGCCCGCCATCTCGGCTCTGTCGGCGGCGGAGAATGCGCGGCTTCGTGAGCCCGTCGGTTGCGCAGGTCTCACACCTGCGCCGAAGCTAGTTGACCGGTCCGGTCCACTTCTCGCCCGGGCCCTTGCCGATCGGGTCGGGGATCGTGGAGGCCTCGCGGAAGGCGAGCTGCAGTGAACGAAGGCCGTCGCGCAGGGAGCGCGCGTGCATATCGCTGATCTCCGGAGCGCCGGCGGTGATGAGTCCGGCGAGGGCGTTGATGAGCTTGCGCGCTTCGTCGAGGTCGATCTGCGCCGCGGCGTCCGGATCGTCGGCGAGCCCGAGCTTGACGGCTGCCGCGCTCATGAGGTGCACGGCGGCGGTGGTGATCACCTCGACGGCGGGTACATCGGCGATGTCTCGTGTGGCCGACGATGCGGCCTCCTCCTGACGTGCCCAGCGCTCTTCGCGCTCGCGTGCAGCCTCGTCCGGTGCCTGGTTCGTCACTTCGCCTTGCTTTCTGTTAGACTTTGGCGGGCTCCGGAGCGTCATGCTCCGGATCGAAAGAGGATTCACTTCCCACCCGCGCTTGCCGTTCAAGGCTACCGGGTCTTGCACTCCACCGGCTCCGTTCGCAAGACGGACCCGGCAGGTAGGGTGCGGAGCCGGCGTCTGAATGCCGGTGGGCGGGGACGATTCCGATTTCGCCCGTGATGCAGACAGCATCGCGGTGGCCGAATCACATCGTCTAAGGAGTTCCGCATCAGCGATCCCCGTACCAATGAGCGCATCCGCGTCCCCGAGGTCCGCCTCGTCGGCCCCGCGGGTGAGCAGATCGGCGTCGTCCGCATCGAGGCAGCGCTGCGCCTCGCGCAGGAAGCCGATCTCGACCTCGTCGAGGTCGCCCCCAACTCGAAGCCGCCCGTCGTCAAGATCATGGACTACGGCAAGTTCAAGTACGAGGCCGCCCAGAAGGAAAAGGAAGCTCGCCGCAACCAGGCGAACACGATCCTCAAGGAAGTCCGTTTCCGTCTGAAGATCGAGGCCCACGACTACACGACCAAGCTCAAGCGCGCCGAGGGGTTCCTCAAGGCCGGCGACAAGGTCAAGGCCATGATCCTTTTCCGTGGTCGTGAGCAGTCGCGTCCCGAGCAGGGTGTTCGTCTGCTGCGCAAGTTCGCCGAAGACGTGGCCGAGCTCGGCACGGTCGAGTCGAACCCGACCATCGACGGTCGCAACATGGTCATGATCGTGGCGCCGCTCAAGAGCAAGTCCGAGGCCAAGCAGGAGCAGAATGCGGTTCGTGACGCGCAGCGCGCGGCGAACAAGCAGGCTTCGCGCGACGCGAAGAACGAGTCGGACGCACCGGCCGCAGCTCCGGCGGAGTGACTCCCGCCCCCAGAACTCCCGCACCGCGGGTTGACACCGTCGCCTGAGAAGGCGCCATACGAAGGAAGAGAAGATGCCGAAGCAGAAGACCCACTCGGGTGCTAAGAAGCGCTTCAAGATCACCGGAAGCGGAAAGCTGAAGAAGCAGCAGGCCGGGATGCGCCACAACCTCGAGCACAAGTCGAGCCGTCGCACCCGTCGTCTGAACCAGGACCAGGTGCTGTCGAAGGCTGACACCAAGGTCGCGAAGAAGCTTCTCGGTCGCTGACGCGCGCCGAACGCACGAATAGGAACACAGGAAAATGGCAAGAGTCAAGCGGGCAGTAAACGCCCACAAGAAGCGCCGGGTCATCCTCGAGCGCGCCTCCGGTTACCGCGGACAGCGTTCGCGCCTGTACCGGAAGGCCAAAGAGCAGGTCATCCACTCGCTGGTCTACTCGTACCGTGACCGTCGCAAGCGCAAGGGTGACTTCCGTCGCCTGTGGATCCAGCGCATCAACGCTGCGGCTCGCCAGAACGGCATGACCTACAACCGCTTCATCCAGGGCCTCGGCATCGCCGGTGTCACGGTGGACCGTCGCATGCTCGCCGACCTCGCGGTCAACGACGCGGCGACGTTCACGACGCTGGTCGAGACGGCGAAGAAGGCTCTGCCCTCCGACGTCAACGCACCGAAGTCGGCTGCGTAAGCACCTCTTCACACAGGGCGCTCTCCTTCGGGAGGGCGCCCTGTGGCGTTTCTGGATGCACTGCGGCCCACGGCCCGCGTGACTCCCATGTCGATCAGGGAGGTCGCGGCGACCGCGATCGCGTACACGGCGAGGTCCCGCAGGTCGAAGCCCGAGCCGAGGACGAGTCGGATCGGCGGGAACATCGCTCCCCATTCGCGCGGAAGGCCGGTGAGCTGGAGCAGCTCGACGCCGGCGCAGACCACGAAGGACAGGAACGCCACAGCGGGACGAGGCCATCGCGGGGCGACGAGGGCCACGAGCAGGTAGATGAGCACGGCGTACAGCGCGTCGCCCGCGATGTCGCCGACCGCACCGCTCATGCCGCGATGGACGACCAGACCGATCCCGACCGTCGCGACAGCGAGAACGGCGAGGGCGACCCGCCGACGAGAGGTGTTCGCAGCAGCGCTGTGGGTCATCCCGGCACCTTATCCCGATGGTGCGGGAACCAGCCCGGCGTTCCCTAGACTGTGATCGTGCTGGAGAACCCCCGTTCGCCCCGAGTCCGAGCCGTCGCGAAGCTGACCAAACGAAGCGCGAGGACCGAGACGGGCCTGTTCCTTCTGGAAGGCCCGCAGTCCGTGCGCGAAGCGCTCACCTATCGTCCCGAGGCGATCGTCGAGCTGTTCGCGACGCCTAACGGGTGGGAGCGGCACCCCGACATCCGCGCGAAGGCCGCCGATGCCGACATCGACGTCGAGTACGTCACCGAGTACGTCCTCAACGCGATGGCCGACACCGTCACTCCGCAGGGACTCGTGGCGGTGGTGCAGCAGACACCGACCTCCGTGCGCGACATCTTCGACGCCGCGCCGCGACTGGTGGCGATCTGCGAAGAGGTGCGCGATCCCGGCAATCTCGGCACGATCATCCGGGCGGCGGATGCGGCGGGCGCCGATGCCGTCGTGCTCACGGGACGAACCGTCGATCCGTACAACCCGAAGGTGGTGCGTGCCACGACGGGTTCGCTGTTCCACCTCCCGGTGTCGGTCGGGGGAGACCTCGCCGATGTCGTCAAGCGCGCACACGATGCAGGTCTCCGCATCCTCGCAGCCGATGTGAAGGGTGACGATCTCCTGGAGGCGCGCGCCGAGGGCGTGCTCGCCGAGCCCACCGGATGGCTCTTCGGGAACGAGGCGCGGGGGCTCGAAGACGATGCGCTGGCCCTCGCCGACCAGGTGCTCAAGCTGCCCATCTTCGGTCGTGCCGAATCCCTCAACCTGGCGACGGCCGCCAGCGTGTGCCTCTACGAGAGTGCATTTGCACAGCGTGCGTCCGCTCGCGACTGAGTTCTCGGGCGCCGAGGGAAGCAGGAAGCGGAGTCGATGAGGATTCTGATCGTCGAGGACGACGACCGGGTCGCCGGGGCGCTCGAGGCCTTCCTCGGACGGTCGGGATACGCGACTGTGCGCGCGGCGGACGGCGCTGCCGCGCTGGGCATGCTGGGAGCCGACACCGAGGTGGTCCTCCTCGACCTCGGTCTCCCCGACATCGACGGCGTCGACCTGTGCCGTCGCATCCGGGGGCGCTCGGAGGTTCCGATCGTGATCGTGACCGCCCGCAACCAGGTCGCCGAACGCATCAAGGGACTGCGCGCGGGCGCGGATGACTTCGTCGTGAAGCCCTATGACGTGCACGAGCTCCTCGCCAGGATCGAGGCGGTCACCCGGAGGTCGAGGCCGATGAGACCGGAGGCCGACGCCCGGGTGCTGCTGCACGACGGCCATGTCGACATCGACCTCGTCGCCCGTCAGGTGCTCGTCGACGGCACGGCGATCGACCTCACACGCAAGGAGTTCGACATCGTCGCCGTCCTCGCCCGATACCCGGGGGTGGCGGTGCCGAAGGAGCGCCTGATCCGTGAGGTATGGAACACCGACTGGCGCGGGTTCGGGCACTCGCTCGAGGTGCACGTCGGAGCGATCAGGAAGAAGACCGGAGTCCGTGGGGTCATCGAGACCGTGCGCGGAGTCGGCTACCGTCTTGCGGGGTCCTGAGCCATGCGGCGCCGTCTGATCATCGTCTTCCTCGTGCCGCTCGTCGCGATCCTGGCCGCGCTCGGCGGCGCAGCCGGATGGAGTGCGGCGCACAGCGTCCAGCAGGCGTTCTACACGCAGCAGCTCGGCGACCTCGGGTATTTCGTCACGAGTGCGCGTCAGGCCCTGCGGTCCGGCAGCGCCGCCGTGATCGACGCCGAGGTGGCGCGCTTCCGCGAGGTGTACGGAATCGAGGTCACGGTCTTCGATCTCGGCGGCAATGTCTGGGCGGCGGGGGAGCAGGACCCGGCCGCGCTCCCGGACGAGGACGCCGAGCGGGTCAGACTCGCGCTTTCCGGGCGGCGTGCCGAGCAGCCGACGGTCCTGTTCCCGTGGACCGTCGCGGACGCCGCCCTGGCCGAGCCGGTGTTCGACGACGGGGACGTGATCGGTGCCGTGCTGGTGGCCGGAGATGTGGAGGCGCCGCGCGCGGCGATCCTCCAGCAGATCCTGCTCATCTCGGCGATCGCGCTGGTGCTGGTCGCCCTCGGGGTGCTGCTCGTGTTCCGGCTCGCCCGGTGGGTGCTGTCGCCGGTGCGACGGCTCGACGAGGCGATGGTGGCGATCGAGCGGGGCGAGATGGACGCGCGTGTCGCCGCCGACGACGGTCCGCCGGAGCTGCGCCGCATGGCGCAGGTCTTCAACGGCATGGCCGACGAGATCGAGCGTGTGATGACGCGGCAGCAGGAGTTCGCGCTGAATGCCTCCCACGAGCTGCGCAACCCCCTCAACGCCCTGCTCCTGCGCGTCGAGCATCTGGCGACGGGACTGGGGAAGGAGTGGCAGGGTGATGTCGAGGAGACGCGGGAAGAGGGGCGACGGATGACCCGCATCCTCGAAACGCTCCTCGGGCTGGCTCGTGGGGGACGAGGCGACTCGACCATCTCGGCGGTCGACCTCGCGACGCTCGCCGCTCGCCGACGGGACGCGTGGCGCGACGTCGCCGCCCAGCGCGGGGTCGTCTTGCGTGCCACGGGGGTTTCGCCGGTGATGAGCGTGACCGACCGGACGATCGTGGAGAGTGCGCTGGATGCGGTGATCGACAACGCCGTGAAGTTCTCTCCCGAGGGCGCGCCGATCGAGATCGGTGCGGAACGCGAGGGCCAGGTCTGCCGGATCACCGTCCGCGATCACGGTCCGGGGCTGACGGAGGAGCAGGCCGCGGCGGCGACCGACCGGTTCTGGCGCAGTGCCGACAGCGGGGACACCCCGGGGTCCGGACTCGGCCTCGCCATCGCGAGTGACCTGCTCGCCACGGTCGGCGGCGAATTGGCCGTCGCTGCGGCGGAGGGCGGCGGTCTCGCTGTCACACTCGTGCTCCACGATGGGACGACCCCGTGACGGCCGGCGTGCGACGGTTGCTCGCCGGCGCGAGCGCTCTCCTGCTGGCGGTCGGCGTGACCGCGTGCAGTCCGCGTGCGAGCGAGTGGACGGACGAGGAGTACGCCATCGCCAGCGGCGGGTCCACCGGCGTCTACTACGACTACGGCAGCCACCTGGCCGAAGACCTGTCGGACTCGTTGGATATCCGGATGGTCGCGCAGGAGACGGCGGGTTCCGTCGACAACCTGCTGCGGGTGAGTTCGGGGGAGGCGCTGATCGGGTTCGCGCAGGGAGACGCCGCGGCAGACGCGGTGGCGGGCTCCGGCGCCTTCGACCATCCGCTGGAGGTGCAGGCCCTCGCCCGCCTGTACGACGAGTACGTGCAGGTCGTCGTACGCGGAGAGTCGGAGATCTCGGGTATCGGGGATCTGGCCGGCCGCACCATCTCCCTCGGTGCGGAGAACTCCGGGGTGAACGTGATCGCCGCTCGGGTGCTGGATGCGGCAGGTGTCGATCTCGGCTCCGTGCGCAATCCCCAGCTCGACCTCAGCGAGTCGATCGAGGCGATGGAGCGTGGCGACATCGACGGCTTCTTCTGGGTCGGCGGGCTGCCCACCCCGGGGGTGGCCGAGCTCTCGGAGAGGTCATCGGTCCGCCTGCTCCCGATCGAGCAGGAGTGGGTCAACGAGGTGAACGAACGGTACTCGCACGCGTACCGACCGGCCGACGTCCCGGCCGGCACCTACGGCCTGCAGGATTCCGCGCCCACGATGGCCGTTCCCAACTATCTCGTCACCGCAGCCTCCACCCCGGACGCCGTCGCTCGTGACGTGCTCGCCGGATTGTTCGATGCACGTCTGCGCATCGCGGGGGAGGTGCCGACCGCCGCGCTGCTGGACCGGCGTTCGGCGATCTTCACCGGCCCCGTCCCGCTGCACCCCGGGGCAGCCGACTACTACCGGGATCAGCGCGGCTGACTGCTCAAGAAATGCTCAAGAAGTCTGACACCGTGGGTGGCGCTCTGCCATTGTGAGGTCGATCGCGCACGATCGTCGCCTGTTGCTCAACTGTCGTTGGGGAGCTGCAGCAGGACGATTCCGCGGCCCGTGGGGGCGGGCCGCGGGGTACCCATGCACAGCAGCATTGGTGCCGCGATCAGGTGATTACGAACGTGTAAATCTCACCGAGGTGCCTGGAGACCCGCGTCCGACGTGGCTAGTTTGGAGAAATGATGACCTCTGATACCCCGCTTGTCGTGGTCGAGAACGTCCAGAAGCACTACGGCGACTTCCAGGCGCTCACCGACATCGACCTGACCGTCAACTCGGGAGAGGTCGTCGTCGTGATCGGCCCGTCCGGCTCCGGCAAGTCGACCCTGTGCCGCACGATCAACCGCCTCGAGACGATCACGAGCGGCACCATCCGCATCGACGGCAAGGAGCTGCCGGCAGAGGGGAAGGGACTCGCCCACCTGCGTGCGGACGTCGGCATGGTCTTCCAGTCCTTCAATCTCTTCGCACACCTCACGATCCTCGAGAACGTGACCCTCGGCCCGATCAAGGTCCGCGGCCTCAAGAAGGCGGATGCCGAGAAGGAGGCGATGGTGCTGCTCGAACGCGTGGGCGTGGCGCAGCAGGCATCGAAGCTCCCGGCCCAGCTGTCCGGCGGGCAGCAGCAGCGCGTGGCGATCGCCCGCGCCCTCGCGATGCAGCCCAAGGTGATGCTGTTCGACGAGCCGACCAGCGCCCTCGACCCCGAGATGATCAACGAGGTCCTCGACGTCATGGTCGAGCTGGCCCAGGACGGCATGACGATGATCGTCGTCACCCATGAGATGGGCTTCGCCCGCAAGGCCGCCGACCGCGTCGTCTTCATGGCCGACGGACGGATCGTGGAGGAGGCGACTCCCGAGGAGTTCTTCACGCACCCGAAGAGCGACCGCGCCAAGGACTTCCTCTCGAAGCTCCTCACGCACTGACGCCCCCGCACCGACCACACAGACCCTGCACACACAGCACACGAAGGAGACGCACATGCGACGCACACGGACACTGGCAGGTATCGGAATCGCAGCGGCCGCGCTGCTGGCGCTCACGGCCTGCAACAGCGGCACGCCGTCCAGCACAGGAGCCCCGGAGGGCGGCGACGAGGGCGACACCTCCAGCAGCACGCCGTGGACCGTGCTGACCGACGTCAGCATCGAGGGAAGCCCGACGTTCGACCGGATCGAGTCGGCAGGCACGGTCAAGGTCGGCGTCAAGGAGGACCAGCCGGGTCTGGGGTACCTCGACCCGGTGACCGGCGACCGCACCGGATTCGACGTCGACATCGCCCGCTGGATGGCGGCATCGCTCGGCGTCGACCCGGAGAAGATCGAGTTCCAGGCGATCGCCTCCGCGAACCGCGAGCAGGCCATCGTGAACGGCGATATCGACTACTACGTCGGCACGTACTCGATCACCGACAAGCGCAAGGAGCAGATCTCGTTCGCCGGGCCGTACTTCGTCACGGGTCAGGGCCTCCTCGTCGGTGCCGACAGCGACATCAAGAGCGTCGATGACCTGAGCGCGGAGACGACCGTCTGCTCGGCGACCGGCTCGACGCCGATCCAGAACATCAAGACGAACTACCCCGACGTGCCCACCAAGGAGTACGACACGTACTCGAAGTGCGTCGAGGACCTCAAGAACGGTCAGGTCGACGCCGTCACGACCGACGAGGCGATCCTCATCGGCTACGCGGCCCAGGACCCGGACAAGCTGAAGGTCGTCGGAGAGCCCTTCAGCGAGGAGCGCTACGGCATCGGACTCGCCAAGGGCGACGACGCTCTGGCCGAGTACTTCAACACGCAGCTGACCGACGGCGGCAAGATCTGGCAGCAGATCTTCGACAACAACCTCGGCGCGTCCGGCGTCAAGGCGACCCAGCCCGAGGTCGACCCGATCGGTTGATCCCGGCGGGGCGGTCGACCCGGTCGACCGCCCCGCTCATCGGCACGAACCACCCGAGAACCCGAATCGACAGGAGCAGCAGTGGGAGTCATCACCGACCACCTCGACCTCTGGGGAGAGGCACTGTGGGGAACCATCGTGCTGTTCCTGGGTGGCGGCATCATCGCGCTGATCCTCGGACTGATCGTCGGAGCCGCGCGTGTGTCTCCGGTTCCGATCGCCCGCGCCGTCGGCGGCGTGTACGTCAACTGGATCCGCAACACCCCGCTGACGCTCGTCATGTTCTTCTTCGCGTTCTGCCTCCCGATCCTGCTGGGGGAGCGGGTGAACCCCCTGCCTCTGGCAGTGGCCGCTCTCGGCATCTACACCGCGACGTACGTCGCCGAGGCGCTGCGAGCCGGCATCAACACCGTGCCCGTCGGCCAGGCCGAGGCGGCGCGAGCGATCGGCCTGAACTTCGGACAGGTCATGCGCTACGTCGTGCTGCCGCAGGCGACGCGCTCCGTCGTCCCGCCCATGATGAGCGTCCTCATCGCCCTCATGAAGAACACCACTGTGGCTGCGGGCTTCTCCGTCGCCAACCTGGGGACCATCCGGGCGGCATTGAGCGAACAGGGGGAGAACGCTCTGGCCGTGCTGCTCTGGGTCATGGTCGTCTTCGTGGTCCTGGTGCTGCTGCTCGCCTGGGTGCAGCGCGTTCTCGAGAACAAGTGGAGGATCGCGCGATGAGTTCCGTTCTTTTCGACGTCCCCGGCCCCCGTGCCATCGCCCGCAACCGGCTCATCGGAGCCGCCACGGTCCTCGTCGTCCTCGCCGTGCTCGGCTGGGTCGTGTGGAGGCTGTTCGCCACCGGACAGTTCTCCGCCGAGAAGTGGAACATCTTCACGTTCTCCGCCGTCTGGGTCCGCTTCGGCGAAGGGCTGCTGGCCACGCTGGCCGCCTTCGCGGTCGCCGGCGTCGGGTCCATCGCCCTCGGCTTCCTGCTCGGCATCGGCCGCCTGTCGGAGCACGCCTGGGTGCGTGAGCCCGTCCGGTGGATCATCGAGGTGCTGCGAGCGGTGCCCGTGCTCATCCTGATGATGCTGCTGTACTACGGCCTTCCCGTGATCGGCGTGAAGATGCCGCCGTATTGGGCCGTCGTGATCGCTCTGATCGTGTACAACGGCTCCGTGCTCGCCGAGGTGCTGCGTGCCGGCATCGAATCGCTGCCGCGCGGGCAGAAGGAAGCCGGCTATGCGATCGGACTCCGGAAGACCGGGGTGATGTACTTCATCCTGATCCCGCAAGCCGTGCGGGCCATGATGCCGGTGATCATCGCGCAGCTCGTCGTGGCGCTCAAGGACACCGCGCTCGGATTCATCATCACGTACCAGGAGCTCCTCTACGTCATCAACCAGATCGGCAACCAGGCGCCTTACGGGTCCCCGCTGATCCCCGCGGCGATCGTCGGCGGATCGATGTACGTGGCCGTGTGTCTCCTGCTCTCCTACATCGCCTACCGCCTCCAGCGCCGTGCCAAGCGCTCGCCGAAGGCCGGGCCGGCGGTACCGGATCCCCGTCAGCACGGGGGCGAGACGAACACCTCGCTCATCGTCCTGCAGGGCGACGGGTCCGAGGCGTCGCGCTGATCCGCGAAAGCGACCCACGCGCCCCCGGTAGACTCGATTCTCGTGTCAGAGTCTCCTGAAATCACCCCGGAAGCGGTCGAAGCCGCTGTCGCCGACGCCCTCGCGGCGATCGCCGCAGCCACCGACACCGCCGAGCTGAAAGCGGCTCGTGCCGCACACGTCGCCGACGGATCGCCGCTCGCGGTCCTGAATGCCTCGATGCGACAGGTCGCCCCCGAGAACAAGGCCGCTTTCGGCAAGCTCGTGGGTCAGGGACGCGGGCGGGTGACGCAGGCGCTGGCGGCGAAGGAAGCCGAACTGGCGGAGGCCGAGGTCGCTGCGCGGCTCGAGGCCGAGCGGGTCGACATCACCGCCGTGCCGTCGCGCACCCGCGTCGGTGCCCGGCACCCGCTCACCCTGCTCCAGGACCAGGTCTGCGACATCTTCGTCGGCATGGGATGGGAGATCGCGGAGGGGCCGGAGCTCGAGCACGAGTGGTTCAACTTCGACGCCCTGAACTTCGATGTCGACCACCCCGCCCGTCAGGAGCAGGATACGTTCTACGTCGACCCCACCTCCCGCCATCTCGTGATGCGCACGCACACGAGCCCGGTGCAGGTGCGTTCGATGCTCGACCGCGAGGTGCCGATCTACGTGCTGTGCCCCGGCCGCGTGTACCGCACCGACGAGTTCGACGCCACGCACCTGCCGGTGTTCACCCAGTTCGAGGGACTCGTGATCGACAAGGGCATCACGATGGCGCACCTCAAGGGCACACTCGATCACTTCGCGAAGCAGCTCTTCGGGCCCGAGGCCAAGACGCGCTTCCGCACCAACTACTTCCCCTTCACCGAGCCCTCCGCCGAACTCGACCTGTGGCACCCGACCTTCAAGGGCGGCGCGCGCTGGATCGAATGGGGCGGCTGCGGCATGGTCAACCCGAACGTGCTGCGCGCCGCCGGGATCGACCCCGAGGTGTACAGCGGCTTCGCGTTCGGCATGGGCATCGAGCGGGGACTGATGTTCCGCAGCGACGTCCAGGACATGCGCGACATGGCCGAGGGCGATGTCCGATTCAGCGAGCAGTACGGGATGGTGGTGTGATGCGCGTCCCGCTTTCGTGGTTGCGTGAGTACGTCGATCTGGCAGCGGATGCCACGCCCGAGGACGTCCTCGCGGCACTGGTGACCGTCGGATTCGAAGAAGAGGATGTGCACCGCTTCGACATCACCGGTCCCGTGGTCGTCGGACAGGTCGTCTCGCTCGAGGCCGAGCCGCAGTCGAACGGCAAGACCATCAACTGGTGCCAGGTCGACGTCGGCGAGGCGAACGGCGGCATCCGCGGGATCGTCTGCGGTGCGCACAACTTCGTCGCCGGTGACAAGGTCGTCGTGACGCTGCCCGGTGCCGTGCTTCCCGGTCCGTTCCCGATCGCCGCCCGCAAGACCTACGGTCACGTGTCGGACGGCATGATCGCGTCGGCGCGCGAGCTCGGCCTGGGCGATGAGCACAACGGCATCGTGGTGCTGTCCGATCTCGGCATCGACGCGCCCGTCGGCACCGACGCGATCGCTCTGCTCGGCCTCGATGACGTCGCGGTGGAGATCAACGTCACTCCCGACCGTGGATATGCCTTCTCGCTCCGCGGCGTGGCCCGTGAGTACGCGCATGCCACCGGTGCGACCTTCCGCGACCCGGCCGAGCGCGACTTCGCCGAGCTCCAGCCCGGGTCCGGGCACACGACCGTGGTCGATGACGTCGCACCCGTGCGCGGGAACGTGGGTGCGAGCGAGTTCGTGACCCGCGTCGTCCGCGGTGTCGACCCCTCACGTCCGACGCCGCCGTGGATGGTCGCCCGGCTGAGTCTTGCGGGCATGCGCTCGCTCGGCGTGCTGATCGACATCACCAACTACGTGATGCTCGAGCTCGGCCAGCCGCTGCACGGCTACGACCTCGACAAGCTCACGGGCGGCATCACGGTGCGCCGCGCCACTCCCGGCGAGAAGATGACCACGCTCGACGGCGTCGAGCGCGCTCTGCACGCGGAAGACCTCCTCATCACCGACGAGTCCGGCCCGATCGGCCTTGCCGGCGTCATGGGCGGTGGCACGACCGAGATGAGCGACACCACGCGGAACGTGCTGATCGAGGCGGCGAACTTCGACCCCACGACCATCGCCCGCTCGGCACGTCGACACAAGCTGCCCAGTGAGGCGTCCAAGCGCTTCGAACGCGGTGTCGACCCGCTGATCCCGTTCGTGGCCGCCCGCCGAGCTGCCGACCTCATGGTCGAGCTCGCCGGCGGCACGCTCACGGAGGAGGGTGGCGCGCTGTTCACCGAGGTCTTCGTCGGCGAGATCGAGCTCCCCGCCGGATTCGTGCAGGGGCTCATCGGCGTCGACTACTCCGACGACGAGATCACCGGTGCGCTGACCACCATCGGTGCCGATGTCACGGCGTCGGATGCGGGTTCCGGCTGGAGCGTGATCCCGCCGACCTGGCGGCCCGACCTCACCGACAAGTGGACGCTCGCGGAGGAGGTCGCCCGCATCCACGGGCTCGACCGCATCCCCTCGGTGCTGCCGACGCCCCCGTCCGGTCGCGGCCTCACCGCCGACCAGCAGGGTCGTCGACGCGTAGCCGATGCCCTGGCTGCTGCCGGTCTCGTCGAGACGCCGTCGTTCCCGTTCACCACCGAGGCGCAGAACGACCTCCACGGCTCTGCATCGGGTGAACACCTCCCGAGCATCCGCCTGGCGAATCCACTCGACGGGCAGGCGCCGTATCTGCGTCGTTCGCTCATTCCCGGTCTGCTGCAGACCGCGCACCGCAACATCTCGCGCGGACTCACCGACCTGGCGATCTTCGAGACCGGCGTGGTCTTCCTGCCCGAGCCGGGCGTGGAGTACGGCACGGACGAGGTGCCGCCGCTGGGCGAGCGCCCGTCCGATGAGACGCTCGCCGCCCTGAACGCGTCGATCCCGCCGCAGCACCGGTTCATCTCCGCGCTGCTCACCGGCCTTGTCTCCCCGCGTCAGCCCGGTCGTCCCGCCGAAGCCGCAGGCCTCGCCGAGGCACTGGACGCGGTCCGCGTCATCGCGGCGGCGGCCGGCGTCGACATCGACGTGGTCCAGGCCGAGCGTGCGGCCCTGCACCCCGGACGCACCGGATCGCTCCGGGTCGCCGGGGAAGAGGTCGGCTACGTCGGTGAGCTGCATCCCGCTGTGGCGGAGGGCGCCGACCTTCCGGGGCGCGCGACCGTGTTCGAGGTCGACCTCGACCGCATCCTGTCGCTCGCCGGTGGTCGGGTCGTCGCGGCCTCGCTGTCGACGTTCCCCGCTGCCACGCAGGACGTCTCGCTCACGCTGCCGGCAGACGTTCCGGCCGCGGATGTGCAGGCGGCTCTCGCCGAGGGTGCCGGTGCGCTGCTGGAATCGGTGCGTCTCGTCGACGACTATCGCGGGGAGGGCGTGCCGGACGGCTCGAAGAGCCTGACGTTCGCCCTGCGCTTCCGTGCCGACGATCGCACGCTCACGGCGGCCGAGGCCACCGCGGCCAAGCTCGCCGGTGTCGAGGTCGCTGGGCAGCGCTTCGGCGCCGCACTGCGCGACTGAGCACGGGAGCACGACGCACCGCGCCGTGGGACGTACCGTGTCGTCGGTCAGACGATTCCGGTCGGCGCCGGAGTACCGTGGCGGGATGAGAATCCTCCCCCAGGGCACTCCGGCCGCCGTCCCGGATGACGCGCGGCCGCTCGGAGAAGGACCGTTCCTCGAGTCGGGCATGCAGATCGACTGGCACTATCGGAAGCCGGGATGGCAGCCGGGGGAGCCCTCCAGGATCGCTCCGATGCGGGTGGTGCGCGACGACGAACGGGGGCTCGTCGCATGGCTCGCGCCCGGAACGCTGCAGGAGGCTCCGGGAGCTCTCGGCGGACAGCGAGTGCGTGAAGTACCGCTCGCGCGTCGCTGGCTCGAGCCGCGGACGCGCATCGTCGAGCCCTGGCGCGGGAACGGCGTGCTGTGCATCGCCCCCGCCGGGCTGCCATGGTCGGTCTGGTTGTTCTGGAGCGACACCACAGGCCCGGACTGGTCCTTCGCCGGCTGGTACGTGAACCTCGAGAACGCACATCTGCGCACCGATCACGACACCTACTCGTCCGACCACATCCTCGACGTCGAGATCGATCCGGAGGGCGGCATCCACCTCAAAGACGAGGACGAGCTCGTCGCCGCGATCCAGCAGGGGCGTCTCAGCCCCGAGCAGGCGGCGCAGATCGAGCGGCACGCGGACGCGGCCATCGCCTCGTTCGAGTCCGGTGACTGGCCGTTCGACGTCGCGTGGACACGTTGGCAGCCCGATCCCGCGTGGAGCGTCCCGGTGCTCGCGGGCCTGGATCGTCTGAGCACGCCCCCCGATCTGCTCTGAAGCGATCTGCTGTGGGCGGAGGAGGTTCCGCAGAGATCCGCCACCTGATGACATGGAATCATGACGGATGTTCTGATCCTCGGCGGTACGGGCTGGCTCTCCGGGCGCATCGCCCGGAGGTGGGTCGACGAAGGCGCCGCGGTCACGTGTCTCGGCCGCGGTTCCCGTCCGGCCCCCGAGGGTGCCGTGCTCGTGCGCGGCGATCGTGAGGATGCCGACGTCTATGCCGATCTCTCGCGGCGGGACTGGGATCACGTCGTGGACGTCTCGTCCCAGGCGGTGCAGGTCGAGACCGCGGTCGATGCGCTCGGCGATCGGGCGGGACGCTGGAGCTACGTATCGTCCGTCTCGGTGTACTCCGATGACGAGACGGTCGGAGCAGATGAGTCGACGCCGCGACATCCGGCTGCGAGCCCGGGTGATGAGTACGACTACGGTGCGCAGAAGGCAGCAGCCGAAGATGCTGTCCTGCGCCTGGGGGAGCGCGGCTTCATCGTGCGCCCTGGGCTCATCGTGGGCGACGGCGACCCCAGCGACCGGTTCGGGTACTGGGCGGCGGCGTTCGCGCGAGCAGGCTCGGAAGCCGTGCTGCTGCCGCCGCTCGAGGGAAGGAGCACGCAGGTCATCGATGTCGACGATCTCGCGGCGTACATCGTCACGGCCACACGCAGCGGCGTGGTCAACGGCGTGGGCGATGAGCACCCCCTCACCGATGTGCTGGGTGCGGTGCGCCTCGCGGCCGGTCACACCGGCTCCGTGTACGTCGCGGACGAGGGATGGCTCCGTGCGCACGACGTCGAGTACTGGGCGGGGCCGCGGTCCCTGCCGCTGTGGCTGCCGACCGACATGAGTGGCTTCATGACCCGCTCGAATCGCGCATTCTACGCGAGCGGCGGGCGGCTTCGTCCGCTCACGGACACGATCGAGCGCGTCGTCGCCGACGAACGGTCACGAGGCGTCGACCGGGAGCGCCATGCCGGCCTCACACGGGCAGAGGAGAGGGCTCTGCTGAGCGATCGCTAGACTGCGAGCAGTGACACGGGGTGCCGCGATCCGCGGCTGAGAACAGACCCGTCGAACCTGATCTAGTTCGTACTAGCGAAGGGATGTCGCGATGAGCGATCTTCTGCGTCCTGAATCCACCCACGACCTCGCCGGTTCCGCCGCGACCCTCCTGGAGGTGCTGCGCGAGGCTCCGCCGTTGACGCACTGCATCACCAATGCGGTCGTGACGGGATTCACCGCCAACGTGCTGCTGGCACTGGGCGCCGCACCCGCGATGGTCGACATCGTCGACGAGGCGGGGATGTTCGCCGGGGTCGCCTCCGGGGTGCTGATCAACCTGGGGACTCCCACGCCCGAGCAGCGGGCGGCGAGTCTGGAGGCGGTCGCCGGAGCCGCGGCGAACGGTACGCCTTGGGTTCTCGACCCGGTAGCTATCGGTGCGCTTCCGGTGCGCACCGCCCTCGCCCACCGGCTCGCGCAGCACCGACCGACCGCTATCCGCGGCAACGCCTCCGAGATCCTCGCCCTCGCCGGGCTCAGCACGGGCGGACGTGGGGTGGATGCCACCGACGCCACGGACTCCGCAGCCGATCCCGCCGCAACGCTCGCGCGGACCACGGGCGCGGTGGTCGCAGTGTCGGGGCCGATCGATCTCATCACCGACGGGGTGCGGATGCTGCGCCTCGCCAACGGCCACGAGCTGCTGACCCGCGTGACGGGAGGAGGATGCGCGCTCGGCGCGGTGATGGCGGCCTTCCTCGGTGCGGCCGAGGCGACGGATCACGATGCGCTGACCGCTGTGGCTTCCGCGAGCCTCGTCTACACGATCGCCGCCGAGCGGGCAGCGGCGACATCCGCGGGGCCGGGCAGCTTCGCCGTCGCCCTGCTGGATGCGCTCGCCGCGGTGGGCCCCGGCGACATCAGAGCCGATGCACGCGTCGAAGGCGGCGTCCGGTGAACGCCGATCTCTCGCTCTACCTCGTCACGGACGCGGCGCTCTGCGGGGACAGAGGCGTCGTCGAGACGGTGCGCCGAGCGGTCGACGGTGGGGTGCGGATCGTCCAATTGCGCGTTAAGGACGCGACCGACGCCGAGACGGTCGATCAGCTGATCGCGTTGTCGCGGGTGATCGACGGGCGGGCGCTGCTCGTCGTGAACGACCGGCTGGACGCCGTGGTCGCTGCCCGGGAACGGGGCGCTCGGGTCGACGGCGTGCATCTGGGACAGGGCGATGCCTCGGTGCTGCGTGCGCGTGAGGCGCTCGGACCCGACGCGCTGGTCGGCCTCACCGCGAACACTCGTGCGCATCTCGACGCGGTCGATGCTCTGCCCGCCGGCACCGTCGACTATCTGGGTGTCGGTGTGATCCGCCCGACCGCCACCAAACCCGATCACCCCGCTCCTCTCGGCGTCGACGGCTTCCGTGATCTCGTGGCGGCCAGCTCGCTGCCGTGCGTGGCGATCGGCGGCGTCGGCATCGATGACACGGAATCCCTCCGCGACGCCGGTGCGGCCGGGCTCGCCGTCGTCTCGGTGCTGTGCGCCGCCGACGATCCCGAGGCCACGGCAGCGGAGTTCCGCCGGCGCTGGCTCGCCGGCGCCGTGCCGCGGGTGCTCAGCATCGCCGGCAGCGATCCGTCCGGGGGCGCGGGCATCCAGGCCGACCTCAAGTCCATCGCCGCGAACGGCGGATACGGGATGGCGGTCCTCACTGCGCTGACGGCGCAGAACACGCAGGGAGTGCGTGCCGTGCATGTGCCGCCCGCGCACTTCCTCCGCGCGCAGCTGGATGCGGTGTCGGACGACATCGTGATCGACGCCGTGAAGATCGGGATGCTCGCCGACGCCGACGTCATCCGCGTCGTGGGTGCGTGGCTCGACCGCGTTCGTCCGCCGGTCGTCGTGCTCGACCCCGTTATGGTGGCGACCTCCGGCGATCGGCTGCTGGATCCGGATGCCGAGCGAGCGCTGCACGATCTCCTCGCGCGGGCGACTCTGGTGACCCCGAACCTCGCCGAGCTCGCAGTGCTGTCCGGCCGCGACGTCCTCGACTGGGAGGACGCGCTCTCCGCGGCGGAGCAGCTGTCGGCCGCGGTCGGGGCGGCTGTCCTGGTCAAGGGGGGACACCTCGACGGCGATTCGGCTCCGGATGCGCTGGTCGATGCGCATCGCGGGACGCGCCAAGAGTTCGCCGGCACCCGGATCCCGACCAGGAACACGCACGGCACTGGCTGTTCGCTGTCGTCCGCGCTCGCGACGCTCCTCGCGCGCGGGGAGCGGCCGGCCGATGCGGTCAGCGCCGCGCGCGCCTGGCTCCGCGAATCCCTGCGCGCAGGGGACGCGCTGAGCGTGGGGCGGGGTCACGGGCCGATCGACCACTTCGCCGGGCTCCGGGAGCGTGCGGGGACAGAGACTCGACCGGCGGCTGACGACATCGCCGAGGACTGGTGGCAGGACATCGCGGAGATCCGCGCGGGGATCGACGAACTCGCGTTCATCCGGGCGCTCGCCGAGGGGACGCTGGAGCGCGGCCCCTTCCTGACGTATCTCGCGCAGGACGCGCTGTATCTGCGCGAGTACGCCCGTGTCCTCGCCGAAGCCGCCCGGCTCGCGCCGACGTCGGAGGAACAGGCCTTCTGGGCCGATTCCGCGCACGGCTCGATCGTGGGTGAACTCGAGCTGCACGCGTCGTATCTGACCCCGGCTCAGGGAGTGAGCGCGGCGACGTTCGCCGCGGAGCCGGGGCCGGCGACCACCGCGTACCTCGACCACCTGCGCTCCGTCGCGTTCGGCGGCGACTACGGCGAGATCGTCGCGGCCGTCCTTCCCTGCTTCTGGCTCTACACCGACCTCGGCCGACGCCT
The DNA here is from genome assembly GCF_004794435.1 of Microbacterium sp. K27. Taxonomy (NCBI): domain Bacteria; kingdom Bacillati; phylum Actinomycetota; class Actinomycetes; order Micrococcales; family Microbacteriaceae; genus Microbacterium; species Microbacterium sp. K27. The sequence goes on along the minus strand of NZ_SSDK01000046.1, from coordinate 14,670 downwards.
GCATGCCGGAGAGTTCGGGGAGTACGCGCGGGATCCGCAGCATCCCTTCGCGTCCTGGCTCACGACGTACGCGGATCCGGCATTCGAGGCGGCGACGGAGAAGGCGATCACATACGCTTCCGGGGCCGCGGCCCAGGCCGATGCCCCGACCCGTGCGCGCATGCGCCGGGTGTTCGCGGTGTCGAGCGCACACGAGCTCGCCTTCTTCGCCGCGCCGATGGGGCTGCAGCCTCTCAGATGACGGGGTGGATTTGCGGTGGCCGCCGGGGCCGCGCTACTGTCGCGACATGCCTTCGGCCGCCACCGCTTCTCCGACGCTCGCTCCGAGCGTCATCGCTGTGCGCCGACGCCGCGGCCGCCGACTGTAGGCGACCCCGCCCTCCTGCCTGCGCACGCGCAGCGGTCGAGAGCCGGTGTCGCCGCCTCCGGCCCCGTCCCCGGTCCTCCCTTCGAGGAAGGACCCGACCGTTAAGGTAGAAGTATGACGTATTCCGTCGCCGTCTCCGGCGCATCCGGCTACGCAGGCGGCGAGATCCTCCGTCTCCTGGCCGATCATCCCGACATGGAGATCCGCACCGTCACGGCGCACTCGAACGCCGGGCAGCCTCTCGTCGACCACCAGCCGCATCTGCGCTCTCTGGCACACCTCACCCTGCAGGACACGACGCCCGAGATCCTCTCCGGCCATGACATCGTGTTCCTCGCACTCCCGCACGGGCAGTCGGGGCAGTACACCGATGCGCTCGGTGCGGCTCCGCTCGTGATCGATGCCGGAGCCGACCATCGGCTCACGTCGGCGTCCGCGTGGGAGGCGTTCTACGGCGGGGCGTTCCACGAGCCCTGGACATACGGCGTCCCCGAGCTCCTGATCGACGGGGTCAAGCAACGAGAGCACCTCCGCGGCGCGACGCGCATCGCGGCTCCCGGCTGCAACGCCTCGACCGTGAGTCTCAGCCTCGCGCCGGGCGTCGCCGCCGGCGTGATCGACCCCTCGGACATCGTCTCGGTGCTGGCGGTCGGTCCGTCCGGTGCGGGGAAGAGCCTCAAGACGAGTCTTCTCGGCAGCGAGATCCTCGGCACCGCGAACCCGTATGCGGTCGGGGGAACCCACCGGCACATACCGGAGATCCGTCAGGCGCTCGCCGCGGCATCGGGTATCGACGCCGACGGCATCCGTATCTCCTTCACTCCGGTGCTGGTGCCCATGTCGCGCGGAATCCTCGCCACGTCGACCGCACGGATCGCCGACGGCGTGACCGATGCGCAGATCCGCGATGCCTGGCAGAGCGCCTACGGCGACGAGACCTTCGTGCAGCTGCTGCCGGAGGGACGCTTCCCGCGCACGGCCGACGTGCTCGGCGCCAACACCGCGCTGATCGGGCTCGCGATCGATCGCGCCGCGAACCGGGTGACCGTGGTCACCGCGGTCGACAACCTCGTCAAGGGCACCGCCGGCGCTGCCATCCAATCCATGAACATCGCGCTGGGGCTTCCTGAGGCCCGCGCCCTCTCAGTGAACGGAGTCGCGCCGTGAGCGTCACCGCCCCCGCAGGTTTCGAGGCGGCCGGTGTGGCCGCAGGACTCAAGTCCACCGGCAAGCCCGATGTCGCCGTCGTCGTCAACCGCGGACCGCGCAAGGTCGGCGCCGCCGTCTTCACGAGCAACCGCGCCAAGGCCAACCCGATCATCTGGTCGCAGCAGGCTGTCGCCGACCGGGTGGTCGAGGCCGTCGTGCTCAACTCCGGCGGGGCGAACTGCTTCACCGGCGCTTTCGGATTCCAGACGACGCATCAGACGGCCGAGAAGGCGGCCGAGCTCCTCGGCGTCAGCGCCGGGGACGTGCTGATCTGCTCCACCGGTCTCATCGGCACAGGAGACGAGACGTTCCGTGCGCGTGTGCTCGCCGGCACGGAGCAGGCGATCGCCGAGCTCAGCGCTGATGGCGGAGAGAGCGCGGCGCACGCCATCATGACCACCGACACCGTCGCGAAGACCGCCGTGGTCAGCCGCGACGGCTGGACGATCGGTGGGATGGCGAAGGGAGCAGGAATGCTCGCGCCGGGCCTCGCCACGATGCTGGTCGTGATCACGACCGACGCCGTCCTCGAGCCGCTCCAGGCCGATGACGTGCTGCGCCGTGCGACAGGGCGGACCTTCGACCGGCTCGACTCCGACGGCTGCATGTCGACGAACGATCAGGTCACCCTCCTCGCCAACGGCGCCTCCGAGGTCGTGCCTGACCTCGACGACTTCGCCGCCGCGCTGGTCGAGCTGTGCCAGGAGCTCGCGGTCAAGCTGCAGGGCGATGCCGAGGGCGCGAGTCACGACATCACGATCGAGGTGCAGCACGCGGTCTCCGAGCAGGACGCCGTCGAGGTCGGCCGGTCGGTCGCCCGCAACAACCTCTTCAAGGCCGCCATCTTCGGCAACGACCCGAACTGGGGCCGTGTGCTCGCCGCGATCGGCACCACGAACGCGCAGTTCGATCCCTACGACGTCGACGTCTGGATGAACGGCGTCCGCGTCTGCACGGAGGGCGGCCCCGACCGTCCCCGTGAAGAGGTCGACCTCACGCCGCGCGCCACGCACCTCGTGATCGACCTCAAGGTGGGCGAGTCGACGGCGACCGTGCTCACGAACGACCTCACCCACGACTACGTGCACGAGAACAGCGCCTACGCCTCATGACCGACATCCAGGACACCCCGGCCGAAGTCGCCGCACAGAAGGCCACGACCCTCATCGAGTCGCTGCCGTGGCTGAAGAAGTTCCGCGACCAGATCGTCGTCATCAAGTACGGCGGGAACGCGATGGTGTCGGAGGAGCTGCAGGACGCCTTCGCGCAGGACATCGCCTACCTCCGTTACGTCGGCGTGCTGCCGGTCGTCGTGCACGGCGGCGGCCCGCAGATCTCGAACATGCTGCAGCGGCTCGAGATCCCCAGCGAGTTCAAGGGCGGCTACCGGGTCACCAACACCGAGGCGATTAGCGTCGTGCGCATGGTGCTCACCGGTCAGGTCAATCCGCAGCTGGTGTCCAAGATCAACTCGCACGGCCCGATCGCGACCGGCCTCAGCGGGGAGGACGCCGGACTCTTCGGCGGGCGCCGTCGCGGTGTCGTGATCGACGGCCAAGAGGTCGACCTCGGTCGCGTCGGCGATGTCGTCGAAGTCGATCCGACTCCCGTGCTCGACCATCTCGCCGCCGGGCGCATCCCGGTGGTGTCGAGCATCGCGCCTGATCTCGATCATCCCGGCCAGTCGCTCAACGTCAACGCCGATGCCGCCGCCGCGGCTCTCGCCGTGTCCTTGCATGCGCGCAAACTCGTGATCCTCACGGATGTGCCCGGGCTCTACGCCGACTGGCCGAACCGCGACTCCCTCGTCTCGCACCTGACCTCGTCGGCCCTCATCGAGATGCTGCCGAAGCTCGAGTCGGGGATGATCCCCAAGATGCGCGCCTGCCTCGACGCGGTCGAAGGCGGCGTGGACGCGGCCGCGATCATCGACGGACGGGTGCCGCATTCGGTGCTCGTCGAACTGTTCACCAGCAAGGGAATCGGGACCGAAGTGGTCCTGGGAAAGTCGGAGGTGACGGGATGACCGTCTGGCAGGACGACGCGGCACGCGATCTCGTGCTCAATGCGGGGGAGCGGCTCGCGCTGCTGGTCCGCGGTGAGGGCTCGTACCTGTGGGATGCCGACGGTCGACGCCACCTCGACTTCCTCGCCGGCATCGCGGTGACCTCCCTCGGGCACGCGCACCCGGCCTTCGTCGAGGCCGTCTCGACGCAGGCGGCCACACTCGCGCACGTGTCGAACTACTTCGCCACCCCGCCCCAGCTCGCACTCGCCGCACGCATCAAGCGTCTCGCGGGTGCCGGTATCGACGGGCGGGTGTTCTTCTCGAACTCGGGCGCCGAGGCCAACGAGGCCGCTTTCAAGCTCGCCCGGCTGCACGGGGGCACCGAGCGTCCGCGCATCCTCGCGCTCGAGAACGGCTTCCACGGACGCACCATGGGCTCGCTCGCTCTCACCGCGAAGGCATCGATGCGCGCGCCGTTCGAGCCGATGCCCGCGGGCGTCGAGCACATCCCCGCCACGATCGAGGCGTTGGAAGCGGCGATGGACGACCGCGTCGCCGCGATCATCGTCGAGCCGATCCAGGGCGAGGCCGGAGTGGTCGAGCTGCCGGAGGGCTACCTCGCCGCCGCCCGCTCGCTGACCCTCGCGCACGGCGCGCTCCTGATCGTCGACGAGATCCAGACCGGAGCCGGCCGCACCGGTGAGTGGTTCGGGTTCAGCCACGAGGGCATCATTCCCGATGCGATCACGCTCGCGAAGGGGATCGGCGGCGGTTTCCCGATCGGCGCGCTGGTCACCTACGGCAGCGCCAGCGCACTGTTCACCCCGGGGTCGCACGGCTCGACGTTCGGGGGCAACCCCCTGGCGACCGCTGTCGCCGACGCCGTGCTCGCCGAGATCGAGAGCGCCGGCCTGGTGGAGAACGCGGCCCGTCGCGGCGCGGAGCTGCGCGAGATCATCCTCGGGATCGACTCCCCACTGGTCGAGGGCGTGCGCGGACGTGGTCTGCTCGTGGGCGTCGCGCTCACCGCTCCGGTGGCCGGTGCCGTCGTCGCGGCCGCACAGGAGCGCGGTCTCATCGTCAACGCCGCCAACCCCGAGACGGTGCGCATCGCGCCCGCTCTCACCATCGGCGACGCCGAACTCGCCGAGTTCCGCGAGCTGTTCACGGCCGCTCTCGCCGACGTCCAGGCCTCTGTAGCCGGAAAGGTATCCGCATGACCCGCCACCTGCTGCGTGACGATGACCTGACCCCCGCCGAGCAGGCGGAGATCCTCGACCTCGCCATCGAACTGAAGAAGGACCGCTGGGCCGACAAGAGCCTGGCCGGTCCTCAGACGGTCGCGGTCATCTTCGACAAGTCCTCCACGCGCACCCGTGTCTCGTTCGCGGTGGGCATCGCCGACCTCGGCGGCTCGCCGCTGATCATCTCGACCGCGAGCAGCCAGCTCGGCGGCAAAGAGACGCCGTCCGACACCGCGCGCGTCCTCGAGCGCCAGGTCGCGGCCATCGTGTGGCGCACCTATGCGCAGTCCGGGCTCGAAGAGATGGCCGAAGGCACGAGGGTGCCCGTCATCAACGCGCTCTCCGACGACTTCCACCCGTGCCAGCTGCTCGCCGATCTGCTGACGATCCGCGAGCACAAGGGAGATCTGAAGGGGCTCACGCTCACGTTCCTCGGCGACGGACAGAGCAACATGGCGCACTCGTACGCCCTCGCCGGTGTGACGGCGGGCATGCACGTGCGCATCGCGTCGCCGGAGGACTACGCGCCCCGCGCGGATGTCATCGAGGCCGCGGATCGCCGCGCTGCCGAGACCGGTGGCTCGATCACGCTCTACACCGACCCGGTCGAGGCTGCCGCCGGTGCCGACGTCGTGGTGACCGATACATGGGTCTCGATGGGCAAGGAGGAGGAGAAGCTCGCACGTATCCGCGATCTCGGCGGCTACAAGGTCACCCCCGAGACGATGACGCTCGCCGACCCCGAGGCGATCTTCATCCACTGCCTCCCTGCCGATCGCGGCTATGAGGTCGACTCCAGCGTGATCGACGGGCCGCAGAGCGTGGTCTGGGATGAGGCGGAGAACCGTCTGCACGCGCAGAAGGCCCTCCTGGTCTGGCTCCTCGGCAAGAAGGACGCGTGATGAGCGAACCGACACACGAAGGCACCAACGAGGGCGCGCTCTGGGGCGCCCGCTTCGCCACGGGCCCGTCGCCGGAACTGGTCGAGCTGAGCCGTTCCACGCACTTCGACTGGATCCTCGCGCCGTACGACATCGCCGGCTCGCATGCACATGCCACGGCGCTCGAAGCTGCCGGATACCTCGAACCCGACGAGGCACGACGGATGCACGAGGGGCTGGATGCCGTGGCGCGCAAGGTCGCCGACGGCACGCTGCGACCGGTGCCGACCGACGAGGACGTGCACGGTGCGCTCGAGCAGGCGTTGATCGCCGAGCTCGGGCCGGAGCTGGGCGGGCGCCTGCGCGCCGGTCGCAGCCGCAACGACCAGATCGCCACCCTCGTGCGCATGTACCTGATCGATCATGCGCGGGTGATCGCCCGTGACATCCTGCGGGTGATCGACGCGCTGGTGGCCCAGGCCGAAGCGCATCCCGCCGCGATCCTGCCCGGACGCACGCACCTGCAGCATGCGCAGCCGGTGCTGCTCGCCCATCACCTGCAGGCCCACGGTTGGCCGCTGGTGCGCGAACTCGAACGCCTCGTGGACTGGCGGCGTCGTGCCGGCGTCTCACCGTACGGCGGGGGAGCGCTGGCCGGTTCCACGCTCGGTCTCGATCCGACGCTCGTGGCGACGGAGCTGGGTCTGGACCGCCCGGCCGAGAACTCCCTCGACGGCACCGCGGCCCGCGACGTCGTGGCGGAGTTCGCGTTCATCACGGCGATGACCGGTGTCGACATCTCGCGCCTCTCCGAGGAGATCATCCTCTGGAACACCCGCGAGTTCGGTTTCGTCACGCTCGACGATGGCTACTCCACGGGTTCGAGCATCATGCCGCAGAAGAAGAATCCCGACATCGCCGAGCTCGCTCGCGGCAAGTCGGGTCGCCTCATCGGCAACCTCTCCGGTCTGCTGGCCACGCTCAAGGGCCTTCCGCTCGCGTACAACCGCGATCTGCAGGAGGACAAGGAGCCCGTGTTCGACTCGGTTCAGACCCTCGAGGTGGTGCTCCCCGCCTTCGCGGGCATGATCGCGACGCTGCGTTTCGACACCGAACGGATGGCAGCTCTGGCTCCGCAGGGCTTCTCTCTCGCGACGGATGTCGCGGAATGGCTGGTGAAGCGCCGGGTGCCCTTCCGTGATGCCCATGAGATCTCGGGTGCGCTCGTGCGTGCGTGCGAGGAGCAGGGGATCGGGCTGGAGGATGCCTCCGACGAGCTGTTGCTGTCGGTGTCGCCGCATCTCGTGCCCGAGGTGCGCGAAGTCCTGACGATCGAGGGTTCGGTCGCATCGCGCACCGGCGCCGGGGGGACCGCCCCTGTGCGGGTCGCGGAGCAGCGTGCCGAGCTGGTCTCGCGCGCGCAGGCCGCCGCCCACGCCCTCGGCCTCTAGCCGAAGGCGTCGGCGGCCGGTCCGCGGCGGTTTAGTGCAGCTCGGCGTCGGCCGCCGACCGCTCCCAGCGGGTGAAGCGGACGGTGAGTCCGGCCCGGGTGGGCGCCGCGAGGAAGGGGCCGGCTGCAGCTGCGGACTGCCCGTCGAACGGCGCGACCCGCACCAGTCGCCATGGTCCGTCGTCGGCGCGGGCACGCACGATCACGGAGTCCGCCCAGCGGCTGACACGCACCGTGATCTCGCTCTCGAACCATTCGTCGACGTGGCCGACCGACCAGTCGGAGCCTCCCGCGGTGACCACGGCGCCGAGCCCGAGGTGATCATCGGCGTATTCCAGGCCGGTCTTGACCCAGTGCTCGTCGTCGATGCGCACGAATACGCCCGCCTGGTCGAACTGCCCGTCCCACGGGGCCCGGAAAGCGACCTCCATGGCCTCGCCCACCGCGAGCGGGGCGAGGAGAGCGTGCTCGTTATCGTGCACGAAGCCGTAGGCGGTGTGCCGCCAGGCATCGCTGCCTTCCACGGCGGTGATGTCGAGCGGAGCCGAACCGTCGGGGAGGGTGGACGGGGAGGCGGGGGCGTTGGTCCAGGTGCCCTGAGACCAGGGGATCATGTGCGATTCAGGCATGTTCTCAAGATATAGCCGATAAGCGCATAAGTCGAGCATTATTCGTGTTATGGTTATGCCATGGTCATCGCGGTACTCGCTGACATCGTGGGGTCTCGCCGACTCGACGATCGCACCGCCGCGCAACGCGTCCTCGACGACACCATAGCCGCGGTGGAGGTCGACCTCCCGCTGGCGACGCAGCCGCTCACGCCCACCGTAGGAGACGAGCAGCAGGGTGTCTACCGCGATCTGAGCGACGCGATGGTGTCGCTGCTGATGATCCAGCTGCGATTGCCCGACGGCATCGCCTTCCGCTTCGGCATCGGTGTGGGGGAGGTGCGTCCTGTCGAGTCGGTCCATCGCGAGCTCGCCGACGGACCGGGGTGGTATGCGGCCCGCGCGGCGATCGAGACCGTGCACGCCCGTGAGGGTCGCGCCGTGCCGCGCACGAGATCCTGGATTGTCGGAGCCCCGGGGCAAGATGAGGTCATGGAGAGCACGATCGCCGCATCGAACGCCTATCTCCTCGTCCGCGACGAGGTGGTCGGCGCGATGAGCGAGCGGGAACGACGGCTCACCTACGGTCGTCTGCTCGGTCGATCGCAGCAGGAGCTCGCGACCGAAGAGGGGATCACACAGCCCAGCGTTTCGAAGTCGCTGCGCACAGCGGGTACGGCCGCACTCATCGAGGGCGTCGCCGCGCTCCGAGGCGAGCGCGCATGATCGTCGCCGGATTCATCCTGCTGGCGGTCGGCGCCGCCGACCTGGTGCGTCAGTTCGCACCGCGCCGTTGGATCGGGTATCTCTCCGTCGCTGTCATCCTGCTCCTGCTCGGCAGCGTCAGCGACGCGCTCCTTCCCATGGTGCTCGCGATCGTCGTCGGTGCCCTCTGGGTGTGGTGCATGCCCACCGGACGCCCCGCCCCGCTGGGGTTCTGGCCCGCCGTGCTGCTCGCGGTCGTGAGCGTCGGCGCCGTCGTCGGGCTCGGTGCCCGTGCCGACGCCGGTCTGATCGGCGCGATCTGGCACCTCCGATCGCCGTTCGGTGAGGTCCCCTTCGACCTCGCGCTGCTGGCGCTGGGGGCCGGGGTCTTCCTCCTCGAGTCTTCGAATCTCGTGGTGCGTGCGGCGCTCGACGGGGAGCACACCTGGCTCCCGGCGGACCCGGCGGACCCGGCAGACCCGGCAGCGAGCGCGTCGAGGGGGACTGTCGCGGCCGCCGAGACCCCGGTGGCTTCCGAGACGGTCGATGGTGTCTCCGACGACGCCACGGAGGATGCTGTCGCGATGTCGGCGACGCTCCCGGTGGCAGCGCCCCGAGATCCGCGCAGCGGATTCAAGGGCGGACGACTGATCGGACCGCTGGAGCGCATCCTCGTCCTGATCCTCACTCTCGCTGCGGCCTATCCGATCCTGGCCGCGATGCTCGCGGCGAAGGGCATCGTCCGATTCCCGGAGATCTCGCGCGACGGCGAGACCGGGGCCCGCGCGGAGTACTTCCTCGTCGGCAGCCTGGTGAGCTGGGTGATCGCCCTCGGCGCCGCGTTCCTCGTGTGGTGGGCCGCGCACAGCTGACGGCAGTTCAGCCTCTCGACCGGTACCAGTCCAGCTTCTCCACCAGACGCCGCTGCTGCGCGAGAACGTCGGCGAGTTTCTTCTCGACCGTCGCGGCGTGCTCCTCGAGGAGCGCTATCCGCTCGGGGACGGTGTCCTCGCGTTGGCAGAGCCGGCCGTAGCGACGCAGGCGTTCCACGGGCATGCCCGTCTCGCGAAGGCACTTGAGGAACTCCAGAAGTCCGAGCTCGGTGTCGGTGTACGCCCGATGTCCGCCCGCAGTGCGGGACACGGCGGGCAGGATGCCCTCGCGCTCGTAGTACCGGAGCGTGTCGATGCTGAATCCGGAGCGTGCCGCAGCCTCCGCCGGCGTGTAGGTGGTCATGAACCGAGCATAGGACTTGACCTGGAGCGCACTCCAGGTTGCACAGTGAGGTCATGACCAACCGGAACGCCTCTGCATCCCCGCTCGTCCTCGGAGCGATGTCCTTCGGCACGCTCGTCGACGAGGAGACCTCATTCGCACTGCTCGACCGCTTCGTCGAGCGCGGCGGCATCTGGATCGACACCGCCGACTGCTACAGCTTCTGGGTGAGCGACACGGGGCAGGGGGGAGCCTCCGAGGAGGTTCTCGGACGCTGGCTCGCGGCGCGACCGCAGGCGCGAGCACAGGTCCGCATCTCGACGAAGGTCGGTGCCGAACCCCTGTGGCCCGGGTCCTGGCCCGAACATCGGACAGGGCTCTCCCCGCGAGCCGTCCGCGCTGCTGTCGACGGGAGCCTCGCGCGTCTGGGCGTCGACAGGATCGACCTGCTGTGGCTGCACCAGGAGGATCGGGCCGTCGCGATCGAGGAGACCGTGGACGCTCTCGCGGCGCTCACCGCAGACGGCACCGTGAGCCGCGTCGGTGCCTCGAACCACCCGGCCTGGCGCATCGAGCGCGCCCGTGCGCACGCCAGGTCCATCGGCAGCGTTCCCATCGACGCGTTCCAGTTGAACAGCACGTACCTGCGCACGCGACCGGGAACGCTTCCCCCCGGGGTCGCCCATCCTTTCGGTGTGTTGAGCGATGAGCAGCGCGACTTCGCCCTGGCGAACGGGCTCGAGATCTGGGCGTACACGCCCCTGCTCTCGGGGGCCTATGACAATCCCGCGAAGCCCGTGCCCCCGGTGTACGACCATCCCGGAACCGCAGGTCGGCTCGCGGTGCTGGGCGAGGTCGCGGCGGCGCGAGGGCTCGGACGGGGGCAGATCGTGCTGGCCTGGCAGCTGGCCCGCGGCATCCGCCCGATCCTCGGCGGCAGCAGGGTCGATCAGCTCGACGTCGCGATGGATGCCGCGTCGATCTCTCTGTCTGCGGACGAGATCACTCTTCTCGACGGGCCGGTGTGAGTCGTTTCGCCGGTGCGCTGCGCTGATAGCCTGGAGCGCGTGTCAACTCCCGCTCTGACGACCGCACCCCAGGCGATCGATCCCACGTTCGAGAACGTGTGGGACGAACTCGTGTGGCGTGGTCTGGTCCATGTGTCCACCGACCAGGAGGCGCTGCGCGCCCTGCTCGCGGGAGACCCCATCACGTATTACTGCGGGTTCGATCCGACGGCTCCCAGCCTGCACCTGGGCAACCTCGTGCAGCTGTTGACGCTGCGCCGCATCCAGCTCGCCGGCCACAAGCCCCTCGGCCTCGTCGGCGGCTCGACCGGACTCATCGGAGATCCGCGCCCCACGGCCGAGCGCACGCTGAACACTCGGGAGACGGTCGAGGACTGGGTCGGTCGCCTGCGCACGCAGGTCGAGCGCTACCTCAGCTTCGAGGGCGACAACGCCGCCCGCATCGTGAACAACCTCGACTGGACGGCCCCGCTGAGCGCGATCGACTTCCTGCGCGAGATCGGCAAGTACTTCCGTGTCGGCACGATGCTCAAGAAGGATGCGGTCGCCGCGCGCCTGAACTCCGACGAGGGCATCAGCTACACCGAGTTCAGCTACCAGATCCTGCAGGGCATGGACTTCCTCGAGCTGTACCGGCAGTACGACTGCGTGCTGCAGACCGGCGGCTCGGATCAGTGGGGCAATCTCACCAGTGGTACCGACCTCATCCGTCGTGCCGAGGGAGCGTCGGTGCATGCCATCGGCACGCCGCTCATCACGAACAGCGACGGCACCAAGTTCGGCAAGAGCGAGGGCAATGCCATCTGGCTCGATGCCGACATGTGCAGCCCGTACCGGATGTACCAGTTCTGGCTGAGCACGACCGACGCCGACGTGATCGATCGCCTGAAGGTGTTCACCTTCCTCGGCAGAGCCGAGATCGAGGAATATGCCGAACTCGTGGCGACCGAGCCGTTCCGTCGGGCTGCGCAGAAGCGGCTCGCCCTCGAGGTCGTCGCGACGGTGCATGGTGTCGAGGCGACTGCGGCCGTGATCGCCGCGTCCGAGGCACTGTTCGGGCAGGGTGATCTGACCGCGCTCGATGCCGGCACGCTGCGCACCGCTCTGGAGGAGCTTCCGAACGCGACGGTCGCTCTCGGTGCACCGGTGGTCGAGGTCTTGGTGTCGACCGGTCTGGTGGCGAGCCTGTCCGAAGCCAGGCGTGCGATCACGCAGGGTGGCGTCACTCTCGACGGCGAACGGGTCGAAGACGAGACAGCCGCGGTCCAGGGCACCCTTCCCGGAGGAGTCTCCGTGCTCCGCCGCGGCAAGAAGACCCTCGCCGGCGTCTTCCTCGGCTGAGTCCCCGGCTGTCGGCAGCAGAGGTCTTCGGGTAGCAGGGTCGGATGCCGTTCACCGCCAGTCACGCTTTGGTCGCGCTGCCGTTCGTCCGCACGCCGCTGGTGTCGGCGGCGATCGCGATCGGCGCGATGGCGCCTGACCTGCCACTGTTCGTGCGGGGTGTCGGACTGAACTACTCGTTCACGCATACGTTCGGCAACGTCGTGTGGACCGCGCTGCTCGCGTTCGCACTGTTCCTGATCTGGCGGGTCGTCTTGCGTCCGGCGGTTCCCGAACTCGGTCCGCTGTGGGTGGCGCGGCGGCTGCCCGAGGACTGGACCGATCGCGGGGCCACGGCAGCACGAGCGGCGGTCGGCATCGGTCAGAAGCGCGCGTATCCGGTCCTGCTCGCCGCGTCGCTCGTGATCGGGGTGCTCTCGCACATCGTGTGGGACCTCTTCACGCACGAGGGACGATGGGGCGTCGGTCTGATTCCCGGGCTCGATGAGATGTGGGGTCCGCTCCCCGGTTTCAAGTGGCTTCAGCACGGGTCGAGCCTGGTGGGCCTCGCCATCATCGGTGTCTGGGCGCTCCTGTGGCTGCGTCGGCAGGCTCCGCGTCGCGCAATCACGCAGTCGGTACCCACCTGGCTGCGTGTGTCATGGTGGGTGTCGCTTCCCGTGATCCTGCTCGCCGCCTGGGTCGGTGGACTCGTCGTCTTCGGTCCGCTCGACGCGGAGTTCACCGTCCAGCACCTCGCCTACCGGGTTCTTCCTCCGGCATGTGCGCTGTGGGGCGCGATCACGTTCGTCCTCTGCGTCGCGCTGTCGGTGCGCGGCCGTCACCAGACGGGCTGATCCGATCCCCAGGGATGCGGGGCCCGGAACTCGAAACCCGGCAGAGCGGGTCGCGCCGTCACGAGGGCGCTCCCGTCGACATCGAATCGCGCGAGGTGCGGCCGAACGTCGAACTCGACCTCGGCTGCGGGGTCTCCACGGCGCGGCATCCCGAGCAGCTCCGCGGCGATGCGACGCAGTGACGTGCGCACGATCCGTGACCCTCCCTCCCGTGACCGCCGCCTGAGCAGCGTGGTCACCGCGGCGGCGAGAAGATACCCGGCGCTGTGATCGAGGGCCTGCGCCGGGAGCGCTCCTGGACGCCCGCCTTCCGCGGACTCGATGCGCGAGATGCCGGATTCGGCCTGCACGAGGCTGTCGAAGCCGGCGCGGTTCGGACTCTCCGTACCCCAGGCGCTGAGTTGCGCGACGATGAGCCCAGGGTGTCGGCGCGCGAGCAGCTCCGGATGCAGCCCGAGTCTGTCGAGAGCGGCCGGTCGGTAGCCGAGGACCACGGCATCGGCTTCGGCCAGCAACTCCTGGAGTCGGGCACTGCGTGCGTCGAGTATGGCGGATCGTTTGCCGTGGCCGGTATCGAGATGCTGCCACGCCGGTTCCGGCAGATGCGGGGGATCGATGCGCAAGACGTCGGCGCCGAGAAGAGCGAGGGTCCGCGTGCAGACCGGCCCCGCGATGACGCGCGTCAGATCGAGCACGCGCATGCCGCTCAGGGGGAGGGAACCGGGTGACGTCGCCGTGAGCTCCGATCGACGGGGGTGCGAGGCGGATTCCTCATCCACCCGGCTGACCTCGAGGAGTGGTCGTTCGCGCAGTGCCCGATCGACGGCGGGCCTCTCGACGGCGACAGGAACAGCCAGACCGCCGGCGGATGTGATGTCGGAGACGGCCGTCGATGTCCTCCGCTCCGCGAGTGCAACACGAACGGCAGCCGGATCGGTGTCTTCTCGCAGGTGGAGTCCCGCACGCAGCGCGGCAGCGTGATGCGGGTAGTTCCCGTGCGTGCGGACCCATCCGTCGGTGGTCTCCCAGAACCCGGAGTACGGGGACCAGACCGGGGGAGCGTCGCCATCGATCGTGAGCACGCGGTCGCTCCGGTAGGCGATGGCGACGCGGGCCGGATCCAGCGAGACGGGGGAACAGCCAGCCGCGAGAACCGCCGCGCTGACGCTCGCCCACGCCAGCGTGCCGGTGGCCAGTCGGGAGGGAAGCGGGACAGTCGGGGGAGGCGGGAGCACCGTCGAGCCACGGTCGATCCCGAGTTCACGCCGCACGCGATCGAGCAGCGCGGCGCCCGCGTCACCATTCCCCGAGGCTTCATCGTGCGGGGGAACGACCGGGCGGAAATCCGCAGATGCAGGCATGGCGCGATCGTACTCCCGACCCCCACAGAGGGCGGAAACTACTCCTGATCCGGCGGAAACATGGGAGAGAGCACCAGCGACACGCCCGGGTGGTGTGGCCCGATTTGCCAGAACCCCGAGATCCACGTAACTTATTACTTGTTCGCCCCACAGGGACGCGGAGGAGCCAAGAGCTTCACCCCCCTCAAGCGGAGAACCACTCCCGATCCACTCTCACTTGAGAGATCAGGCGCTTGCGTCTAGGATAGGGACTCCACCTCTTCTGCGGCTGTCATCAGCTGCGCTGCGGATCTTCGATCCGCGCGGCGCGCCGATTTGACAAGCAAGAGAGAGTGGGTAAGATAGAGAAGTTGCCCTTCGGGCCTGGCTGTGATGGCTGGGTCGTGGGAGCATCCGATCCTTGAGAACTCAACAGCG
>NZ_SSDK01000001.1:0-272 GCF_004794435.1 Microbacterium sp. K27 | reverse complement strand
TACGATGCCGCGAACCGGCACATCGGGACGACGTATGACGATGGCACGACGGTGCGGATCGTGCGGGATGCGACCGGACGCATTGCCACACGCACCATTGACCCGACTGGTGATGCCCCCGCGGTGTCGACGAGCTACCTGTATGCGGCGGGTGGTGATGCGGCGTGGGGTCAGAAGTCCGGTGCGGAGTTGACTCGGAGCGTCAGCCTGCCCGGTGGGGTGTCGTGGACGAACCAGGCCGGGGTGGTGACGTGGTCGTTCCCCGGTTTGGG
>NZ_SSDK01000045.1:0-34102 GCF_004794435.1 Microbacterium sp. K27 | reverse complement strand
CGCTGTTGAGTTCTCAAGGATCGGATGCTCCCACGACCCAGCCATCACAGCCAGGCCCGCAGGGCAACTTCTCTATCTTACCGATCTCGTTTCCGTTGTCAAGTCCGAGTTTTTCTCGGCCTGACCGTGGGAACGGATCAGCACCTTCATCCTGTTCACTCAGTGAGTGTCTGGGATTCGGGAGGTGTTAGCTGCTTGACGGGAGCCGGTCCGAGGACCTCCGCTCAACCGTTTGGGGCGAACAGGTAATAACTTACGTGGGTTCCGGGGTTCCGGCAAATCAAGCTCGACCGCCGGGCGTGTCGCGCGACTGCGCCGGCGGATCCGGGTGATTCTCCTGCCTCACCCGGCGCTCAGGGGCGCGGTCGTGACGTCGATGCTGCCGAAGGGGAAGGGACTGAAGACCGTCCACGACCCGGAGGTGAATCCCTCCATGGGGATCTGGAAGAACCAGACGTGGGAGACGACGATCGCGAGGCCCACAAGCGCCGCCACTCCGATGGCTGCTCGGTTCAGTGCCTTGAGGGCAGAGGCTTCGTCGCTCGCCTTCATCACGCGTCCCAATGTGATCAGCACGATCGCGGCGATGCCGATGTAGATCAGGGGGCTGGGACGGAGCGCCAGATCGATGCACACGGGCGCCTGGTCGGTCGGCTGTCCCTCCGAGTCGATGAAGCCGCCGCTCCCGTCGAAGCCACCGGGGCAATAGCTTCTGCTCGCGACCATGACTGAGGAGTACACGAAGACGGCGAGCAGTGCTGTGACCAGGACGCGGCGGATCTCCGCGATGATCGCGATGCCAGGGAGGCCTGTGGCGGCGGCCGTTGCCGGCGTGGTCGGTGCGAGCGACATCAGGGCCTCCTTGGGGGGTGGTCGTCTCATGATGGCGCAGCGGGTGGAGAGAGGAAAGAGCGCGGGTGCTGGCGCCCGCGATCGAACTCTCCCCTGCTTGCTGGAATATCGGTAGTGTTCGGCCAGAGCCTGAGCAGAAGGATGGCAACGATGCCCGCAGCACCCCAGGGTTGGTACGCCGACCCCGAGCACCCCGCACAGCAGCAGCGCTGGTGGGACGGCACTCAATGGACGGTGCACACCGCACCCCTGGGGCAAGCGCCGACTGCGGCTGTCGCCGTGACCCCCGTCGATGCCGCTCCCGCCCAGGTGAAGTCCTCTCGGATGAAGGTCGTCCTCATAGTGGGAGCGGTGGTGCTCGCGATCCTCCTCCTCACCCGCAGCCTGGGCGTGATCATGATGCTCGCCGGGTTGGTGCTCTTCTTCGTCGCCATCTATGGGATCGTGCGTGGCTCGGCGAAGCTCTTTCGCGTGCGCTCGCGCGGAGCGGCATGGGCTGCTCTGGGGATCGCGTTCGTTCTGATGTTCGCGGGGTCCGGAGCGAACGCTGCCCTCGGCGGCCCTGGTTCGGACACCACGAGCTCAGGGTCGTCGGAGGCCAAGCCGTTCGCGTCCGCGCAGACAGAGAAGCCGACCCCCTCTCCCAAGCCCACCACCTTCGAGGAGGTCGAAGAGTCGACGGTCGTTCCTTTCGAGCGGACGACGGCCGACGATCCGCAGCTCGACGTCGGACAGACCGCCATCACGACAGTCGGTGTCGACGGAACCAAGGTCACCACCTACCGCGTGACGTACGTCGATGGTGTGGAAGTGTCGCGCGAAGTCCTCGGCGAGGTCGTCACCGTCGCGCCGGTGAATGAGGTCACGTCGAACGGGACACGACAGCCTGCTCCCGCACCCGTGCCTCTGGTGCAGCCCGCCGCCGAGTGCCACTCGAGCTATGCCGGGGTGTGCGTGCCGATCGCGTCGGATGTGGACTGCGCGGGTGGGAGCGGGAACGGGCCGGCGTACGTGCGCGGGCCGCTGCAGGTGGTGGGGCCGGATGTGTACGACCTCGACCGTGACGGTGACGGGATCGCCTGCGACTGAGACGGGACCCGCTCTACCACCGCTCGATACGCTAGTCCTCAGCGGGGGCGCGACGCCTCGGGGACCGGGGCCACGGCCTCAGAGGGAGTGCGCAATGACGGGTGAGACGTTCTCTGAAGACGAGTTCCGCAGTCAGTGGAAAGAGCAGGCGGACGAGATCGGCCGCTTCAACCTCGCCATCTTCGGCAAGACGGGTGTCGGGAAGTCGACGCTGATCAACGCGATCTTCGGCGAGGAGGTCGCTCCCACCGGCGTCGGCGAGCCCGTCACGATGGACGAGCATCTCTACATCCATCGTTCCGGCTTTCTCGGCCTGCTCGACACCCGTGGTCTCGAGATCGGCAAGGACACCGATGAGCTGATCAGCGAACTCGGCGAGTACCTGAAGAAGATGCGCCGGCAGCCGCTCTCTGAGCAGATCCACGTCGCCTGGTACTGCGTCCGGGCGACGGACCGGCGGTTCGAAGACACCGAGGCGGAGTTCATCCGTCGCCTGCACGACCTCGGCCTGCCTGTCGTCGCCGTCCTGACGCAGGTGCCGTCGCGGAACGGCGAGTATCACGCCGACGCTCTGACCCTGGCGGACCACATCGCGGGGCTCGACCTGCCGATCGTGGGAGGCCGTCCGATCCTGGTGATGTCGACGGCGGATGAGTTCACCGGCCAGGTTCAGCACGGGCTCACGGAGCTCGTGGATGCCACGTTTCGCGCTGCTCCCGAGGGTGTTGAAGCAGCGTTCGCTGCCGCCCAGAAAGTCGATCTGGCAAGAAAGCGCAAGCAAGCTCAAACAGCTGTCCGCGCGGCTGCCACGGCGGCGTTGACAGTGGGAGCTATTCCGATCCCCGTTGCGGACGCCGGTGTGCTCATCCCCATTCAGCTCGGGATGATGGCGAGGGTGGCGGCGATCTACGGTGTCAGAGTCGAGACCGCCACGATCGCAGCGACCGCGGCAACAGTCGCCGTCTCGGCGGCAGGACGAAGCGCCGTCGCCGGCCTCCTGAAGTTCATCCCCGGAGCGGGAACCATTATCGGCGGTGCGATCTCGGGCACCGTCGCCAGCACCTTCACCTTGGCGATCGGATACGCATGGGCAGTGGTCTGCGGTGAGCTCACACAGGGTCGACTGCGAGGTGTCGACGGCGCGCTCGACAGCGACCTGGTTCGTGAGCTGTTCCAGACGCAGGTCGGCGTGTGGTTCAAGAAGGTGAGTGGCGGGCGGGGCTGACGAGGGTTTCGAGGCCGATCCCCACCGCGGAGCAAGCGGAATCCGCTAACTTCCACTCCCAACCGATGCGCTGCTACCGCCTGTCGCATTAGTCCTTGTAGCGACGGACTGCCTCGCGAATCCCGTCGGCGTGCGCGTAGATCTCATCAAGCTCTTCGATCGCGTGGCGCGTCTCGACCTTGTCCTCATCCAACAGCCCCAGGTACTTCTGCTTTCCATTGAAGTGAAGACGCGCTACAGGCTTCCGGTTGTTGTCATCGAGCAGCACGGCGAAGTAGCTCTTCGCGTCGCGGTGCGTGACGCGCTGCGGCTTGACCTCGCCACAGGCGATCGCCTTCACGATCTGATAACCCTCGAGCTCCTCAAGAGTGGTCTCGATTTCCGTGTCGCGGTCGAGGTCTGCTTCCGCGACCTCTGCACTCGTCGCAGGAGACGGGTCCGATGTGTGGGTGATTCCGCTCACGCCGAGGGCAGTCTTCAGGCGATCATTCACGCGCTCGTTCAGGAACTGGTGGGCCGCCTTGCCGACCAGCCCCGTGAACTGCTGCCGCACTTTCTGCGTGTACGAACCGTCGTAGACACGCGTTGCGAAAAACTTGATCCACTCGTCAGTCGGCTCGCGGAACTGGCTCGCGATCTCTCGCTTCAGAGCACCAATGTACTTGAGCTCCTCCGCCGCACTGATGATCGAGTCGAGGTCGAAACTCTCCTTGCTCAGCTTCTGGATTTCTGGGATCAGAGTCTCGTCGATGTCGAGCAGGTCGAGGACAAGGAACGGTTTTGCATCCATGCGATTCGGAGCATCGAGGTCTGTGTAGAAGTGCCAGACAACACCGTTCGTCAGAACTGCGATGCGCGCATTCGTGACGGCGAAGTAGCGGAAGAGCTGCGAAGCGTGCTCGATCTTGAGGGATCCCATCGATGGCTTGCACTCGATGAGGATTTGAACCTCGCTGTCGCGCATGATGGCGTAGTCAATCTTCTCGCCCTTCTTGGTCCCGACGTCGGCCGTGAACTCGGGAACGACCTCCAGCGGGTCGAAGACGTCGTAGCCAAGAATCGTCGAGATGAACGGCATGACGAAAGCGTTCTTCGTCGCCTCCTCGGTCCCGATCGCCGTCGCCTGGTTCTTCACCTTCGTTGCGAGGGAATCGAGACGCTCTGAAAACTCCACCGTTACTCCGCTCTTCGTTGAACACGCTTTAATCCAGACGATAGCGGACCTCGGAGCGAAGCGTCGACGAAGCGGCATATCGATATGCTGCGTCGCGTGAGCACCATGACGCCGGCCCGACTCTCGCTCGAACTGAATGTCAACCAGAAGCGCATTCGCGACTTCCTCCGCGAGCAGTACGGCAGGCTGCCCGAAGGCGCCGCTCGATGGGAACTCGAGGACAGTCAGGCTGACGCTGTGCGGACTCGGTTCGCTCGGCAGCTCCGAGCCCCCGATCCGACGCTCTGGACACTAGAGGTCGGCGACACCGTGCTACGACGAGAGATCCACGCCGCTTACGGGGGCCAGGAACAGGGTGGGATCATCACCCCAAGGTCCATTCCCGACATCCTCGTCATCACGAGCCCCGAGAGCGGAGCGAGGCACGGGTATGACGCGTTTGAAGGACTGCAGGAGGACGGCTCCTTTCTCTACACGGGCGAGGGTCAGCGCGGTCCTCAAACGTTCGCGCGTGGGAACACCGCGCTTCGAGACGCGGCCAAGAGTGGGCGCCCTATCCGCCTAATGACGAAGCAAGGCGCCTACGTCACCTATGTGGGGGAGTTCACGACAGGCGAGCCAGCGTTCAGCATTGAGACGATTCCGGACTCGGACGGGAATCTTCGCGAAGGAATCATCTTCAAGCTCGTGCCGGTTGACGCCGATGTGGAAGCACTCGATGCGCCTTCCACGCCCCTTACGGAAAGTGCACAGGCCTCGTCCTGGACGCCTCCCGAATCGTCGTCGTACGCCGTCGGAGCACCGCTGATCCCTGGTGAGCGCGTCGTCTCCCGAATCGAGTTTGAGTTGCAGAAGGACTTCGGGCAGTGGATCGAGTCCCGTGGTGAGACTCCTCAGCGCCTTCGCCTGAGCTCCGCAGGAGCCACGATCGAGCCGGATCTCTATGTCTCGGAGTCTGGCTGGGTCGTCGAAGCGAAGAAATCGCCTGCTCGCGAATATGTCCGCACCGCGATTGGGCAGGTCCTCGACTATTCGCTACTCGCTCGGGAATCCGGCAGGCCCGCGGTTCCCGTCGTCTTACTTCCCAGTCGACCGATCGCACATCTCGAGGCCTTGTTATCCGAGTTGGGAATTCTCCTGATCGTCCGCGGCGACGAGGGCTTCTTGGTCATCGAGTAGGCGATCCGGCCGCAACTTCCGCGACAGATGGCAGGTCCGGGGCGGCCCAATCGAGATCCGGCAGATCGCTACGACGAACCCAGCGCAGTTCATCATGATCGAGGCTCTGGGTCGGTGGCTCTCCGAGCAACCTGGCTCGAAAACAAATGAGGCGGATGGTGCTTTCGCCGACCACTGTGTCATCCGTTCGAAGCGGGGCGGTGACCTCGATTGAGGTGCTGAGCTCTTCGCGTATCTCTCGCACCAAAGCCTCGCTGTGCGTCTCACCCTTTTCGAGTTTGCCGCCGGGGAACTCCCATTTCCCTCCAGCGGCCTTCTCCGGTCGGCGGCGGCAGGCAAGGATCTTGTCTTCATGCTCGATGACTGCTGCAACGACCTCGATAACGCGGCTCTCGCTCATGGATGCCTCCGTGAGCACGCTAACAGGGAGTGTCTTCGGGCGCTCTCCCCGACCCTGCTAGCGTCGCATCATGCCGTCGCCGCAGACTCTCGCCGCCCTTCGCGCCTTCGTCGCCGAACGGGACTGGGACCAGTTCCACTCGCCGGAGAACCTCGCCAAGAGCATCTCGATCGAGGCGGGCGAGCTCCTCGAGTGCTTCCAGTGGTCCGCTGACCTCGACCAAGAACAGGTAGAGGCGGAGCTCGCGGATGTTGTCACCTACTGCATCCACCTCGCGAACAAGATCGGCGTCGACCTCGACGAAATCGTCATGAAGAAGTTGGAGTCGACGAAGGCGAAGTACCCCGTGGAGCTGGCCAAAGGCCGCATGACGAAGTACACCAAGCTCTCCGAGGCACCGGAATGACAGATTTCAGCATCCAGCGCCTTCCTTTCCGCCGTGACGCTGTTGATAGGTGGGCGCGGGACGATACCCGGCACACCAATTGGCCGGTCGTCTACGTGATCGAAGGCGACCCGCAGCGTAGTTCGCCGGGGCTCTATGTCGGTGAGACCGTGAGCGCCGCCACTCGGATGCGTCAGCACCTCGCCGGCTCGAAGAAGAATGAGTCCCTCGAATCGATCCGCGTCGTCGTCGATCACACGTTCAACAAGTCCGTCTGTCTCGACCTTGAATCGCATCTCATTCGCTGGTTCTCGGGCGACGGCCAGTACCGCATCCTCAATGGCAACGACGGTCTGACAGATGCTCAGTACTACGACCGCGCCCTCTACCGCGAGTCGTTCCGCGACGTCTTTGAAGCGCTGCGAGCAGAGGGGCTCTTCTCGCGGAGCATCCCCCAGATCGAGAACTCCGATCTCTTCAAGCTCTCGCCGTTCAAAGCTTTGACAGACGATCAGGGCATCGCGATCATGGACATCCTGGAGGGACTGCTCGAAGATCTTCAGAACCCGGGCGCTCGATCAACGCTCGTTGTCCAGGGCAACCCGGGAACAGGGAAGACGATCATCGCGATCTTCCTGATGAAGCTGCTCGCCGACATCCGCGACTATCAAGACCATGACGACGTCGAGCCTGACTCCATGTTCTCGGAGTTCTTCGTCCCCGAGAATCGCGAGCTGCTCAAGACACTTCGCATGGCGCTCGTGATTCCGCAGCAGTCCTTGCGGGAGTCGGTGAAGAAGGTCTTCAAGAAGACGCCCAAGCTTGATGCTGCGATGGTGATGTCACCGTTCCAACTCGGTGAATCGGACGAGGCGTATGACCTCGTTCTCGTTGACGAGACCCACCGACTCGGGCAGCGCGCCAATCAGGCGTCGGGCGTGCAGAACAAGAAGTTCCGCGAGATCAATGAAGCTCTGTTCGGAAGCGATGATCCTCTCTACACCCAGCTCGATTGGATCAAGGCTCGGAGCAAGCATCAGCTCCTGCTTGTCGATGGTGAGC
The DNA here is from genome assembly GCF_004794435.1 of Microbacterium sp. K27. Lineage (NCBI taxonomy): Bacteria > Bacillati > Actinomycetota > Actinomycetes > Micrococcales > Microbacteriaceae > Microbacterium > Microbacterium sp. K27. The sequence goes on along the minus strand of NZ_SSDK01000045.1, from coordinate 26,736 downwards.
AGAGCGTGCGGCCTCATGATCTCTCTCCGGCGGCGCTCAACGCCGAAATCAGTGGGGCCAAGGATGCACATCGCTTTTTCCGCCTCACGACCCAGATGCGCGTGCAGGCTGGCGCAGACTATGTCGAGTTCGTACGCGCGCTACTGCGGGATGAAGCACCTTCACTCCCCGACCTCGGCGAGTATGAACTCCGCCTCTTCGACGATCTCGGAGACATGCGCGATGCCATCCGACGGAAGGATGCTGAGGTCGGTCTTTCCCGCCTCGTCGCAGGCTACGCGTGGGACTGGGTTTCGAGGAAGAACTCGGACGCATTCGACATCGAGCTGGACGGTGAGCGTCTGCGGTGGAACGGCACGGACAAGGACTGGATCAACTCGAACGGGTCGCTCGAAGAGGTCGGCTCGATCCACACCGTTCAGGGCTACGACCTGAACTACGCCGGGGTCATCATCGGGCCGGACCTCCGCCTCAACCCCGTAACCGGGCGAATCGTGGCGGATCGTGAGAACTATCGCGACAAGAAGGGCAAGGAGAACACCGGGCACCTGAAGGATGCGTTCGGGGATGATGACCTACTGACGTTCATCCGGAACATCTACGGAGTGCTGCTAACGCGTGGGATGCGCGGAACCTACGTCTATGTGTGTGACTTGCCGCTTCGAGCACTCATCCGAGGCATTCTCGAGCGGTAGTTCGACAAATGCACTGACAGAGGACGCAGTGTCTGCCAGGGTATCGGCATGTGGGACTCTTTCTTTCCAGACGTCGTAGTTGCTTTCGTCGGCGCCTTGCTCACGGTGCTGATCGCCCTCGTTACCTACATGCTCAAAATTCGCCTCGATGAGAAGCGGGCGATTCAGTCGCTGATTGATGAGCTTCATCGTCGGCGAGCGATCGCCGAAGGGCCCGAACCAGTGATACGAGGGGCTGAAGAGCTCCCTGATTTCGTCAGGGCCAACGCAAGTGTGGTTTCGATGCGGACGGAGATCCGTTCCACTCGAGACCGGGTTCGGCAGGTGGATTCGCTCCAGGGACCGCTCTCGGAGATGACTCGCGCGTGCAACCGATACCTGGAGCTCAGCGCTGCGTCGCCGGACTTCTATGCGCGCTACCTCGGCGATCTAAGACGCGAGTTGACGCCGTTGGTCAGCCAGCTCGCAGGCAGCAGGAGGGGAATCGTGGCGCACCAGCCCGGCGGCGGAGCCTTCTGACAGTCGCGCCGTCACACCGCTGGTCAGTGATCAAGATTGGTTCGCGAGGCCCATCGATCACGCGGCCTGATCACCGAACCGCTCCCCCGAGCTCACCTGCTGCGCGACCCGCCGCAGCGCCAACAACAACGGCTCCACCAGCACCGACCCCAGCACCACGTACCGCACCGCAGCTTCCGCAGACTCCTCCGGCACCCCCGCGATCTCCGCATCCGCAATCCGCCGCATGCTCGCGAGATACTCCGCCATCGCCGCATCCGGAACGGTGAAGCCGACGCGCTCCAAACCCTTCAGCGCCCGCGCGACCGCATACAGCACCGCCTCGTCGCACATCCCCGGCTTCCACCCGAGCCCCGCCACGAGCGCCTCAGCGTCAGTCAGATCCAACGAGTCATCCACCGCCGGAGTGATCGCCGCATGTGCCGCCCCCAGCAACTCGTGCGCACTCGCCGGCGGATCGCCCAGCGCCCCGAGCACCCGCCGCGTCTCGGCAATGCTCACCCCCGCGTCGAGCAATGCCCGAATCACGCGCAGCCGCTCCACGTGCCTCTCGCCGTACGCGGCCTGAGTCGCGGACGACCTCTCGCCCTCGGGCAGCAGTCCCTCGCGCAGGTAGTACTTGATCGTCGGCACGGTTACGCCGGTCTGGGCTGACAGTTCGGAAATTCTCATGGCCACCTCTTGACTTCGATAGTAGCGCTATCCATTATCGATAGTGACACTATCCAACCAAGGAGTCATCATGTCGAAAGTCATCACGGGCCGCATGACCCACCGCCACGAGGGCGAGCTTGTCGTGTTCCACATCGGGATGCAGATCAACCGCTGGTGGCGCCCCGACCTGTGGATGCCGGCCTTCTTCGCCATGCCGGGGATGCTGCGCGAGCTCAGCACCGACCCCGACTCGGGCATGCTCGGCTACCACCTGCTCTTCGGCTCGGGCGGACCCTACGTCGTGCAGTACTGGTCATCCGTCGACAAGCTCTACGCCTACGCGTCCAGCCCGAACCAGCAGCACCGCCCCGCCTGGACCGCCTTCAACCGCGCAGCCCGCAAGGCTCCGGGAGCGGTGGGCGTCTGGCACGAGACCTTCCGCGTCGACACCGCCGAGAGCGTGTACGTCTCGACGAAGCCGATGGGGCTGCCGAAGGCCACGGAGCTCGTGCCCGTCGGTAAGCGTCATGACCGGGCCCAGGCACGGTTCGCGGATGGGCGGACGGATGCAGCGAAGTCTCTCGCCTCACCCCCTTCCCCCTGACCCCCGCCCCATACACCTGAGCGCACCTGCCAACCCCGCTTCCGCCGCGCCCTCCGCCGGACTGGTCGAAGCCAGACGGCGTGCGCAGCAGGAGTAACGTCTTACACGACGGCGGGGATGGTCAGTGAAGGAGCAGTGATGAAGATCGCAGAACTCAGAGATCAGCCGAGAACGGGCACAGCCGGCCAGCACACGGCGAACGAGACGGTCTCGTGACGGCTGAACACGCCCGCGGCACGTCGCGCGAGCGAGCCACCGTCGTGGCGATGATCCTCATCAGCGCCGCGCTCCCGGTGGTCGCCAACCTGCCAGTCTTCCAGAACGTGGTGTGGGTCTTCTGGCTCGCAGCCCTCGTCCTCATCGTCGGTGCGTCGGCGTTGCTCGTGAGCGTCACCCGGCGTGAACGACGACGTTCCGACGAGTCCTGAACCTCGTCACCACCGAAGAAACCACTACCCTCGCACCATGCCCACCGATCGCCCGCGCGCCTGGATCTTCGACGTCGACGGCACCCTCGCCCTCATCGGCGACCGCTCCCCGTATGACATGCGCAACGTGTCGATCGACATCCCGAACCATCCGGTCGTCGTCGCAGCCCAGGCGTTCGCCGCCCATCCCGACGTCGACGCGCTCATCGTCGTCTCGGGCCGCGATGAGACCGCCCGGCGCGCCACGGAGGCCTGGCTGACGTTCAACGAGATCCCGTTCGACCGCCTCCTGCTCCGACGTACCGGCGACCAGCGCGCCGACAACATCGTCAAGGCCGAGATCTACGACGCCCACATCGAACCGCACTTCACCGTGATCGGCGTGGTCGACGACCGCCGCAGCGTGGTCGAGATGTGGCGGTCTCACGGACTGGTCTGCTTCCAGGTGGCCGACGGGGACTTCTGAGGTTCATCCGTCGGAGTTCAGTGCCGTCGACACGATCCATCATTTTCCGGATCTGTGTCCTGCGGGCTGGTGGTCATCCGTCGTCTGGGTAAGTGGATGTAGAAAGACCTTGAGGAGAACACATATGCGCTACGTACTTTTCATCTGCACCGACCCGACCGCTGAGCCCTATGTCGAGGCCGAGGACAACGCCGGGGAGTGGGTGGCGTCGCTGCAGGACAGCGGCTCCTACGTCTTGGGCGACCGTCTGCGGCCTGTCGAAGACGCCACGACCGTGCGCGTCCGAGCCGGCGAGCGGATCGTGGCCGACGGACCGTTCACTGAGAGCCGCGAATGGATCGCCGGGTTCGACGTGATCGACGCCGACGACCTCGACGCCGCGATCGAGATCGCCGCCGCGCACCCGATGGCCCGGTTCGGCCTGGTGGAAGTACGCCCCGTGTGGCCGCTCGGGTCGACGATGTGACCACACCGGAAGAGCCGCCGGGCGCACTCACGGATGCCATGGCCGCCGTTCGGCACGTGGCATCCATCGAGTACGGCCGCGTGGTCGCGAGCGTGATCGGCACAGTCCACGACTGGACTCTCGCCGAAGACGCCGTGCAAGACGCACTGGCTCGAGCCGTCGAGCGGTGGCCAGGCGGCGGGGTTCCGGCGAACCCCGCCGCCTGGGTCACGACCGTCGCCCGCCGACGCGCGATCGACCTCGTGCGGCACGCAGACGCCGAGCGCCGGGCGGTGGCCCGCCTGGAGCACGAGCCGCACGATGGCACCGACGCCCACGAGGCCGACGACGCATTCCCACATGGGGACGAGCGGCTGAAGCTGATTTTCACCGCCTGTCACCCCGCGTTGACCCTGGAAGCCCGCGCGGCGCTGACGCTCCGCACCGTCTTGAACGTGCCGATCGAACAGCTCGCCGGGATCTTCGCCGTCGCCCCCGCGACGATGGAGAAGAGACTCGTGCGGGCTCGGGCCAAGATCGCGCACGCGAACATCCCGTACCGCGTTCCGGACGCCGCGGAGCTCGACAGCCGGAGCGCGAGCGTCTGCGAGGTCCTGTCCGCCCTGTTCACCATCGGCTACTCCGATCCGACGCTCCAGCCCGACCCCGGCGCCGAGGCCATCCGGCTTGCTCGGCTGTGCCGACAGCTGCTCCCCTCGGATTCCCACACTCGACTCGAGTTCACGGGGCTGCTCTCCCTCCTTCTTCTTCAGCACTCCCGCCGCGCGGCACGCACGACCGCCGACGGGTTGTCCGTGCCGTTCGACGAACAGGACCGTGGACTGTGGGATATCTCCGAGATCGAGGAGGGGCTGCGACTTCTCGACGACGCCGTCGAGGAAGCAGCACGGGCGGGCATCCACGGCGGGCGGCACCTCATCCGCGCCACCGTCGCGGCCGAGTACGTCCGCCCCGCCGCGGGGATGGAGATCGATCACGCCCGCATCGCCGACATCTACGGGGTGCTGGAGCAGGTGGATGCATCGCCGTTCGTTCGCCTGAACCGTGCGGTCGCCGTCGCGAACGCCGGACGACCGACCGAAGCCCTCGCGCTGGCGGAGGCGCTCGAGAGCTCGCTGGGAGGACACCACCTCTACTCAGCGGTTCGGGGCGATCTCCTCCAGCGCCTCAAGCGCGACGAAGAAGCGAGCTCAGCGTTTCGCGATGCCGCACGCGCCGCCCCGACAGAACGCGAGCGGCTGTCGTATGCCCAGCACGCTGACGACATCGCCTCGGCGTCGACCTAGCCTTCACCAGAGAGTCCGGCCTACCCCAAACGAGGTGACCTCGAGGCTGCAGATTTTTGCCCTACCTACCCGCGGCGATCTTCTATCGCCCGAATGATTGGTTCAGTGACCTCGCGCAGTTCGCTCGCTGTTCCGCCCTCGGCGAGATGCGCGATCAGCGCCTGCTCGGCAGCCCCCCGGTCGACGCCATCGGGCAGCCCAAACGCGAGCACGTCGAAGTCTCGCTCGTCGTAGTGAGGCGCCGTTGCTCGCACGCGTCCAAGCTGAGGGTCCTCACTCTTGACATGCATATAAGCGCGCAGCTCTGGGTCGAATCCCGAGCCGCCCACGTACGCGATCCCGCCGCCCTGTACGTCGAGCCAGACGTAGAGCCAAGATCCACTCGGCTGAACTTGGCCATTCCGGACCGCGACGACGCGTGGGGAGCTGAGGCTCATCCGCCAACCATATTCGGCGCCCGTCGACCTTTGTCAGACGCGCCCAAGTTGGTGAGGTCTTTCGCCCTCGATTCACTCCCCGTGACCCAGACTCCAGCTTTCAACCCTCGCACGCCCCGGCTGTCCGTCACGGCCTGTCCACCGAAAGGAGGACAGACAGGGGACACGCCCCCAAAGTAACGTCTTACACGTCGGCGGGATGATCAGCGAAGGAGCAATGATGAATATCGCCGAAATCATGAGCAGGTCGGGAAAGGGTACAAGCGTCCACAGGCTGACACTTGTCGCGCTGGCGGGGCGTGCCGCTCTTCTCGCCGTCGCAGTGGCAGCCTTGTCCGTTGGTGCCGCCTCTTCCGCGATGGCAGCTGACTCCATCGATGATCTCAGCACACTCGAGGTCATCGAATCGGCCACGCCTGGAACAGAGCACGCAGATGTGCTCGCCCTGCAAGAGAGCGCGAACACCGAGGACTACATCGCGGATATCCCCGAGAGGGATACGGTCATCACGATTCCAGGAGACGCCTCCGCGGGCGTCGCACTGGATCAGGGCGGCGACGTCGTGACTGTCGGGCTCCCCAACGCTTCGGAGGCTGCGCGTGGCGTTGCTGATGCAGACGGCCTCATCCACTTCGACAACACCGATGGATCCACCACCGTCCCCCTGGTTCGCAAAGACGGGATAGTCCAGATCACGACTCTCATCGAAACCGCATCAGCCCCGACGGTCTACGAGTATCCGATCACCGTTGCGGACGGTGGCCAACTCGTCGACGCAGGAGACGGGTTCTTCGCCGTTCTTGACGAGGCTGGCCAGCCGGCAGCGATGATCGATCCGGCCTGGGCGAAGGACGCCAACGGTCGCGACGTGCCCACCCGGTACGAGCAGCAGGGGAACACGCTAGTGCAGGTCGTGGAGCACAGCGCGGACTTCGCGTATCCGGTCGTTGCGGACCCTGCTGTCCGGGGAAACCTCATCACCGACGTGAAGCTCAGCTGGAGCAGCTACGGCACCACCGTTGGAGTCACCCCCCGCTCTGGCTGGGCGATCACGCCGTTCTCCAACTGGTGGGCGGAGTACAAGCTCTGGGTGAGCGCGCAGTACGAGGGCAACAAGTTCTACAACCAGCTTCGATGCCACGTCGACATCGCCCCGTTCAAGTCGCCGTGGAACCTCGACGCCTGGCGGCCCGACGTAAGCTACAGCAACGTCTTGGCCGCAGGATGCAACCCGTAGGAGCGATCGTGAAGCCGCAAACGAGACGAGCAATGGTCAGCATAGGATTCGTCGGTGCCGCCGTCATCGTCCTCGCCATTGTCATGGCGATAGCCGAGGGCTACATCTCAGACGCGGAGCACACGACGGGAAACCTCGCACCCGCTGCTCTGACTGGCTTGCTGGGCGCATGTCTCATGCTCGTCGGGTTCGGGAGCATTCTCTTCCGAAAAGAGTGACCAAGGGCCTACAGCTCTGCTCATTCGGCCCCGCTACCCGTCAGGGTGGCGGGGTCGTCTCATGCTCGGCACCGCGCTCGCGAGGCTGTACTAGTCCGTCGGGTTCCACAGGCGTGAGACGAGCGTGCTCCGGTTCACCCCGGCCGCGGACTAGTTACGCCGCAATCCCCCGCAGCAACCGCACCACGGTCTCCTCTACCCGCTCCGCACTCAACGGCTGCCCGATCAGCGCAGAATACGACGCCATCGCGATGAACTGATCCGCGATCGCGGCCGCATCCACGTCCGCCCGCACGTCCCCGTCGGCACGCCCGCGCGACACACGTTCGGCCACCCACTCACGGATCGGCGCCGCCAGCCGCTCGTTCAACACCAACCCCAGCTCGGGATCGGCCGCGGTCACCTCGATCAGCGCCCGCGCCAGCGCCACACCCTCGGGGCGAGCCAGTCCGGCACTCATCGCCGAGAACCACGCCCGCAGATCCGCTCCGAGGTCTGCCGTCATCGGCACCGACACCTCGGCTCCCGGCAGCGCCCCCTCGAGCAGCGCCTCCCCGAGGATCGCGGCCTTCGACGGCCACCACCGATAGATCGTCTGCTTCGAGACCTCCGCTTCGGCGGCGAGACCCTCGATCGTCACGGCCTCGTACCCGTCTGCGGCGAGCGCACGCCGCATCGCCTCCAGCACGGATCGACGGGCTTTCTCACTTCGAGGACGGGGCACCTTTCGAGCGTACCCAGGCGTACACTGGAACATAAGTAGACGCACCGTTGCGAAACCTGCACGGGACCCGAACAAGGAGAAAGAGCATGGCCCTCACCGCACACTCCACCATCGGCGACTGGATGAACGACCCGACCGGCGGGCCTCTCATCCGCGGACTCTTCGAGAAGACGGGCGCCGACCCCGAGCTCCTCACCCCCGTGCTCGGACTCCCCCTGCAGCAGCTCGTCGCGATGAGCCAGGGCCAGCTTCCCCAGTCGGTCGTCGACGACCTCGTGCGCGCGGCAAACGGCGGCGAGATCCCCGAAGACGACGCCTCCGAGGGTTGGACCGAGAAGCCCACGTCCGGCCGCTTCGCCGGCAAGACCGTGATCGTGACGGGCGCCGCCTCCGGTATCGGCAAGGCCACCGCCTCCCGCATCGCCCGGGAAGGCGGACGCGTGATCGCCAGCGACATCGCCGCCGAGAAGCTCGACGCCCTGAAGTCCGAGCTTCCGGATGCGGACATCGTCACGGTCGCGGGCGACCTCACGAAGCAGGATGCGATCGACGCCGTCCTCGCCGCCGCGGGCGACCGCATCGACGGCCTCGCGAACGTCGCCGGCATCAACGATGACTTCTCCCCCGCGGGCGAGACCCCGGATGCCGTCTGGGACCGCGTCATCGCGATCAACCTGACCGCTCCGTTCAAGCTCATGCGCGCGGTCATCCCCGTCATGGAGGCGGCCGGGCGCGGCGCGATCCTCAACGTCTCGAGCGAGGCGGGCCTGCGCGGCAACGCCTCGGGCAACGCCTACACGGCCAGCAAGCACGGCATCATCGGCGTCACCAAGTCCGCAGCCTTCATGTACGGGCCGAAGGGCATCCGCGTGAACTCCGTCGCCCCGGGCGGCGTCGCCACCGGCATCCCGATGCCCCCGCACATGTCCGAATACGGCTCGGGCCGCCTGGCCCCGTTCCAGCAGGCCATCCCGACCGTGGCGACAGCCGAGCACCTGGCGGCATCCATCACGTTCCTGCTGTCGGACGACGCCGTGAACATCAACGGCGCCATCCTCGCCTCGGACGGCGGATGGTCGGTGCAGTAAGCCCGCACCCGCGAGATCAACGCCCCGCCGACCCGAACGGCGGGGCGTTTCGCATGTCCACGCGGCACTCGCCTCACGATCAGTTTTGACTCGCAACTTCACCTACGGATACGTCGACGAATATATCACTATCGTCCTCATATGTGTGCTTGTATCAGCTTCAAGTCGTCGACATAGAAGTCAGGAGAACCCCATGGGCCCGAGTTTCCGCACTACACGCATGCGGCCCCACGAGCGCAAACGGCTTTTCATATCCGCAGTGACCGCGTCTGCATTAGTCCTCGGAGCTATCGCCCTTCCCGCCACAGCATCGTGGGCGGATGCCGCGCAAGATGGAGACCAGACGACAGCAGGGCACGAGATCGCCGCTGCTCTGGAACACATGGAAGGCGGCCTGGTCCGCGACTTCGCTCCTTCTGAGATCAAAGATGGGCAAGATGGCAAGACAGCTCAGGTCGGTGTCAGTGTCGAGGTTTCGAACGACGCCACAGATGGCGTACAGATTTCGACAGGGAGCTTCGTTCTTGGCATCGACCTCCCGCACGCGGACGCAGCCATCGCCGGCGAGGACCTTCCGAAAGGTGGAGTGGCCTATCCCTCCACGATGGATAGTGCGAATGCCGTCATCCCCGTAGACGGCGGGGCTCAGCTCCTCACTGTCATCGCGAACGACGCAGCACCCGAACGCTTTGACTACGGGCTCACAATGCCACCCGAGAACCGCCTGGAGGAGACTGCCGATGGCGGCGCCCAGATCGTCGACTCGACCGGAGAGGCAGTCGTCATCTTCGAACCAGCCTGGGCTCGCGACTCGAGCGGAAGGAGCCTCCCGACTCATTACTCCGTTCAAGGGAACGTCCTGACCCAGACCGTCGCACACAAGAGCCTGAGCGGCATCTCGTATCCAATCGTCGCCGATCCGCTTCCTGTCGTCGTCATCGTCATCACAGCGGCGGCAGCGATCGTGGTCGCAGCAGCAGCCCTTGGAGTCGCCACCTGGATTGTCATCAGTTGGTGGAACACCTGTCGCGCCCAGGGAAAGTACCCCGAGCTCTCCACCCGAAACGGCTTCACCGCCAGGTGCGTGCGGTAGCGCGACAGTAATGAGGGTTTCCTGATGTCTCCCAAGCGGCTCTTCACAGGTGACCGCATCTTCGTGATGGTGTGCTCCCTCTGCACCTCCATCGGGCTTGTGGTCGTCGCCGGGTTGTCGTTCGCAAGCTACGCATTCGCGAACAGCATCACGATTATGGTCCCCTGGATCGCCCGCTTCGAGGGGTACGTAGATGTGGACGGATCGCCCGCTGTCACCATCAGCGGATCGTGGAGCGCAGTCATGGCAACGACAGCAATCGTCGCGTCCTCGCTCTTGCTTGTCGCCCTGAGCAGCGAGCGGTCCTCACATTCACGAGACAGGCGTGTGTGACACTCGCCCAGACGTCGGGCGCCATCTCGTCACACTCGAGAGGTGGCGTCCGGCAGCTGGTCGCGACCTGCGGCGTGACATCTCGCCTATCGATCACTGGGCGGAACAACCCTCCAGCGGTCATACACTCGACGTCATGCTGAAGCTCGTGTCGGTCGTGATCCGCGTGAACGACCTCCCTGCGCAGTCCGCGTTCTGGAAGGCAGCGCTCGACTACGTCGAACGCGATCCGGCCGAAGACGACTGGGTGGTGTTGAAGCCGCGCGACGCCGACGCTCCCTGCATCGCCCTCGACGCCCACCACTCCGAGCGCATACTGCCTCCGCGCATCCACCTCGACATCTACGCGGAGGACCAGAGCGCCGAAGTGCGACGGCTCCTCGACCTGGGCGCACGCGAGGTGCACTGGGACGGCCGGCCGGCCGACGCCGACTACGTGATCATGGAAGATCCCGAAGGCAACCGCTTCTGCATCGTCGACCGGCCCGACTGGGCGGGCTGGGGCGGCAGACGTTGAATCGGGCCTCGGGCCATCCGCGCGACCTGTCGCACATTCCGGACCGAACGATTCACTGTTCCGCGCGAAAGCTGACCCCGACCCTCTCGCCTTGCGAGAAGTAGTGCCGGAACGTGTAATACACCGGGTTCCAGGCGTCCAGGTCGATGTGCGAGGTTCCCGGCACCGTCAGCGCCCGATGCACGTGCGTGCGCAGGACCTTCGCGTGGACGATGGTGGCGTCTCCGTCCTCACCCAACGGCGTCATGTTCGTGACCCGGGCCTCCATCTGAACGGGGCATTCGGCGATCCGCGGGGGCAGAACCACCCCGCTCGGCCGTGGAGTGAATCTGCCGAGCGTCCACTTGTCCGGCTCATACCTGTACTTCTCCCGCTTGTGGCGCGGGACTTCAGCAACCCCGGTGGTGTCGGCGATCCTCTCGATCGACTCCCACAGCGCGGCGTCGGGCAGGTTGATGACCAGCTCACCGTTCTCGCGGAGATTGCGCATCGCCCGGCCCGAATTGCTCAACCCCAAGACATAGGTGTCATCCAGAGCCCAGGCTGAGGAGATGGGAGTGATGTTCGCTGTTTCGTCTCCCGGCATCAGCGTGCTGAGCAGGGCGACGGGGGTCCCGAAGTAGAACACGGAGGGTTCGATTGCCAGAGTCGGGTTCATGAGGTCCAGTCTGTGGCGGGAACGTTTCGGGCTGGACCGAACAATGCCGGCGATAAAGTTCTTGCGATGAAAGGAACGAGTAGTCCGGAACTGGCGGCGACGGCCGCCGTCTTCGCCAACGACGCCCGCGCGTCGATGCTGCTCCTGATGCTCGATGGAAGGGCATGGACGCTCACTGAACTGTCCAAGACCGCCGACATCGCTCGGTCGTCAGCGAGCGAGCACGCCGACAGGCTGCTGGACGCCGGGCTGGTCGAGGAGATGCGGCAGGGACGGCATCGCTACCTCCGGCTCGCCGGCACCCCCGCCGCTGAACTGGTCGAGTCGCTCGCAGCATTCTCCGGTCGCGTCCGGCCCGCCAAGCAGTCACTCGACGCCCAACACCGTGACCGCGCCATCAGGGAGGCTCGTACCTGTTACCGCCACCTCGCGGGCAGACTCGGCATCGCACTCACCGACGGTATGCACGCGGAGGGCTTGATCGAGTCGGATTTCTCACTCACCCCGCCGGGACTAGCCTGGCTGACGTCGCTCGGTATCGACCTGCCGAAGCATCCGAAGCGCACTCTCACCCGTCCGTGCCTCGACTGGACCGAACGCCGCGAACACCTGGCCGGGCTCGCCGCAGACATGCTCCTCGCGACGTTCAAGAACAAGGCATGGATCGAACACGTTCCATCCAGCACCCGCGCGGTGCGGCTCACCGCCGCGGGACGGGAAGGTCTCGCGGACCTGCTTCCGACAGACCGCTTCTGATGGCACGCTCTAGTCGGCCCCGGCCAACATCCGGTCGACCCAGAGCGGATGCGGCAGCTCTGCGACTTCGGCGCGGGTGAACCATCCGACCCTCGACGACCTCGTCTTGATCGGGCACAGGCGGATCAAGCAGTTCGCACGCGAACGCAGTCGACACGTACGACACGCGATCCCCGTTCGGATACGTCACGACGAGCGATTCGCCACCGAAGGCCCCGACGATCCCGGTGACGCGGATGCGGGCGCCGATCTCCTCCTGCACTTCGCGGACGATTGCCTCGTCCGGATCCTCCCCCGGCTCGACCCCACCACCGATCAGACCCCATTCCTCCGAACCCGCCGCGCGCGCGAGAAGGAATCGATCGCCCTCGCGGATCACCGCGGTCACGCCCGGCAGCAGCAGAAGATCATGACCGATCCGCGCGCGGATGGACCGGACATAGTCGGAAAACGGCATGGCGGGAGTCTAGGTCGCCGGGATGCGGAGCGGCCGTCACACCTGACCGGGCCGCCCGTCTCTCGCCATCGCCTGACGGTGCGATGTCAGCGCCGCGCGCACGGCCGAATAGATCACCAGCCAGGAGACGAGGATCCCGATGAGGATGTACGCGAGGTTCATGAGGATGAAGGGTACGAGCGAGTCGGAGAACATCGCCCCAGGATGCCGCACCCCGTGCACCTGCCCGGTCAGACTCCCCGCATCCGCGCCACGGCCGCCCGCACCAGCGCGGCGTTCCCGGGCGCGGGCGCACCGTCGGGGAGCAGCAGAGTGTCTTCCAACCCGATGCGCGACGCCAGCCCGAGCTCGACAGCGAGGTCGAACACGGGCCACGTCGAGCCCTCTTCGCCGTGGAGCAGGATCGGCAGGTCGGGCTCTTCGAGCTCGACGTGCGCGATCATCCCCTCGGCGTGGTCGCGCAGCAGCTCGGTCGGTTCATCGGGAAGCTCGATCAGCACCCGTAGGCACTCACCTCTCACCGGCGAACGCTTCCACACCTCGAAACCGGCCGCGTCCCACAGACCGGCCTCGACCGCGACTCCACGCTTCAGCAGCAGGGCGGCCACCTCGTCGGCACCGGCCTCGTGCCAATTGACCGATGCGTGATCCGGCAGCTCCGTCCACGACTCGATCGCGGTGAGACGACGCGCGACATCGGGCTCGGCCCACGCCCCCGTGGTCACGCCGACCGGCACACCGGGAATCGCGGTCCGCACTGCCCGCACCCACCGCGCGACATCGTCGGCGGCGAGACTGTCACGACCCGCCGCATCCTTCGGGTGCACGTGCACCTCCTGCGCTCCCGCAGCCACCGCACGCGCGGCGTCGTCGGCCACGACCGAGGCATCCGCGCTCAGCCACGGGTGCTCGACCGCATCACGGGCGCCGTTGACACATACCTGCAACTGCATCCGACGCGCAGACCGGGCAGGAGGGTCGGAGTCCGACACCACCGTCATCGACCGATCAGCTCGCGCGGGTGCAGGTCGTACGCGGAGGAGTCGGCCGACGGGCCCTCTTCCGTCCGCACCGTGTGCTCGACCTGACGTGCGACCGCCGCGCTGCGACCGACCTTGACCGCCTCGGCTTCGCTCTCGAAACTGCTCCCCAACGTCTGCGATTCCCCTTCGATGCGGTTGAACCAGATGCCGTTGCGGTGGAACGTCTCGATGTCGCCTGCAGCCATGGCGGGATCCCTTCTCTCGTATCCCTTTTTACGTGAGACCACCGACACGACAGAGGGGCTTGACAGCCTCCACGGCGCCGCCCGAGCACCCCCGGCTCAGACCCTGAGACCCGCCCGGCGCACGGCATCACCCATCGCTACGAACGCCTCTTCGAGGATCGGACGCGGTGTCGCGAAGACCCCCCGCACATGGCCCTCGGCGCCACGCCCGAGCAGCCGCCCCTCGGTCAGCACGACCCCGGCCCGCTCACGAAAGAACTCGGCCGGCGGCCCAGGGATCCCCAGCGCGGAGGTGTCGATCCACCCGATGTACGTCGCCTCGGGCACGCGATACACAGCCCCGGGAAGATGCTCGTCCACCAGCCGCGCGAGCTCGTGCCGCGATCCGTCGAGGTACGCGATCACCTCCGTCAGCCACGGCTTTCCCGCCCGATACGCCGCCGTCGAGGCCACCACGCCGAGGGTCGCCGCGCCATGCTGCACCGCGAACCCGAACCGCTTGTACAGCTGCTGGTCAGCATCGTTCGAGGTGATCAGCTGCGCGGTCTTCAGCCCCGGGATGTTCCACGCCTTCGACGCGCTCGTCCCCGTGACCGTGTGCGCGGCCGTCGCCGCCGACACCGACGCGTAGGGCACGAACGGCGCACCGTCGTAACGCAGCGGCGCGTGGATCTCGTCCGCGAAAACCCGCCCGCCGTGCCGCTCGACGATCTCGGCGATCGCCTCCAGCTCCTCACGTCCGACGATCGTGCCGGTCGGGTTGTGCGGATTGCAGAGCACGAGCGTCCGCGCCCCTGCAGCGAACGCCTCGTCGATGCGCTGCAGATCGTGCTGCCAGCGTCCGTCGATCTCGACGCCGGGGACCTCGATCACCGGATGCCCGATCGCCGGCAGGTATGTCAGGAACGGCATGTACGCCGGAGTCGGCACGATCACGGGCGACCCCGCGGGCGCATACTCCTGCACCGCGACACCGAGCGCCGCCATCACGTCCGAGACCGGATGCACACGCTCGGGGTCGACCGCCCAGCCGTACTCATCCTGCATCCACTCGGCCGTCGCCTCCCCCAGCTCCGCGGCCTGAGGAGGGGAGAGGTAGCCGAGATTCTCGTCGTCGATCGCGCGATGCAGTGCCTCGGCGATCTCGGGAGCGACCCCGAAATCCATCTCCGCCACCCACGCCCCGATGCGACCGGGATGCAGACTCCACTTGCGACTCTGCGGCCGATCGAGGAAGAGACGGGTGCGCGCATCGAAGGGATGCGACGGTTGCGAGGAACGGTCCGTGGTCATGGTCTGGGTTCCCGCCGGCTCAGCCGACGGCGTCGATACAGGACGCGTGCAGGACGCGGATCTCGGACACGGGGACTCCATTCGCAACGGCTCCGACCAATCTACGGACACCGCTGCGCCGTCGCATTTCGCGTTTCCATCCGTGACGCGATTCCGGGCCCCGCCGAGAGACGCCCAGCCGACGGGGCACCAGCCGGGGCGTGAACAACTCCGGAGACTCGCCCCGCAGATGGCTCGAATCCCCTCTCAGAACCGAATCTGCAGAACTTCTCCTGAGTTGTGCACGCGACTCCCGGGACAGCGCCCGGAACCGAGGCTCAACCGGCGACGTCGAGCACCCAGGTCACGCCGAAGCGGTCGGTGAGCATGCCGAAGCCGGACGACCACGCCGACGCGGCCAACTCCAGCACGCGATGAGTCGGCTCGCCGCGCACCCCTCGCTCGGGTCGGCGCGCTGCGAAGTGGTGACGGAGATTCCCGAGATCCGCGCCTTCCCTCTTCGGAACCACCCGTGCCTCGTCTTCTACACCGACGACTCTGATGCTGTACGAGTGCGCCGCGTGCTTCACACGCGGAGAGACATCGCCGCCGTCCTCATCGACCGACTCTGACTCCGCATCCCGCGGAAGAGCGGCCCCACCCACGCCGGTAGACTGGACCTGCCCCGCCGGCCCCTTCCTTTGGAGTGCGCGTGACCACCGCCCCTGCACCTTCCCACCAGCACGTCCCCGACTCCGTCGAGAACGCGATCGCGACGCCCGAGAAGGAGCAGCCGTACGCGGCCCTCGGACTCAAGCCCGACGAGTACGCGCGCATCAAGGAGATCCTCGGACGCCGCCCCACCTCGGGCGAGCTGGCGATGTACTCCGTCATGTGGAGCGAGCACTGCTCCTACAAGTCGTCGAAGAACTACCTGCGCCGCTTCGGCCAGAAGGTCAGCGACGAGATGAAGGAACGCCTGATGGTGGGCATGGGCCAGAACGCGGGCGTCGTCGACGTCGGCGAGGGCTGGGCCGTCACCTTCAAGGCCGAGTCGCACAACCACCCGTCGTTCATCGAGCCCTTCCAGGGTGCGGCGACCGGCGTCGGCGGCATCGTCCGCGACATCATCTCGATGGGCGCCCGCCCGGTCGCAGTCATGGACGCCCTGCGCTTCGGTGCAGTCGACCACCCCGACACCGCCCGCGTCGTGCACGGCGTGACCAGCGGCATCAGCTTCTACGGCAACTGCCTGGGACTCCCGAACATCGGCGGCGAGACGGTCTTCGACGCCGTCTACCAGGCCAACCCGCTCGTGAACGCCCTCGCGGTGGGCGTGCTGCGTCATGAAGACCTCAAGCTCGCGAACGCGACCGGCGTCGGCAACAAGGTCGTCCTGTTCGGTGCGCGCACGGGTGGCGACGGCATCGGCGGCGCGAGCATCCTCGCGTCCGACTCCTTCGACTCGACCGGCCCGACCAAGCGCCCCGCGGTGCAGGTGGGCGACCCGTTCGCCGAGAAGGTGCTCATCGAGTGCTGCCTCGAGCTGTACCGCGGCGAGCTCGTCGAGGCGATCCAGGACCTCGGTGCCGCCGGCATCTCGTGCGCGACCAGCGAGCTCGCGGCCAACGGCAACAGCGGCATGAAGGTCTCGCTCGACAACGTGCTGCTGCGCGACCCCACGCTCACGGCCGAGGAGATCCTCATGTCGGAGTCGCAGGAGCGCATGATGGCGATCGTCGCGCCCGAGAAGCTCGATGCCTTCCTCGAGGTCGTGAACAAGTGGGAGGTCGAGACCTCCGTGCTCGGCGAGGTCACCGGTGACGGACGCCTCATCATCGACTGGCAGGGCGAGCGCATCGTCGACGTCGACCCCTCGACGGTCGCGGTCGACGGCCCCGTCTACGACCGCCCGGTCGCCTACCCGACGTGGATCGACGCCCTCCAGGCGGATGCCGCCGAGAACCTGCCCCGCGCGACCGACCCGGAGACGCTGCGCGAACAGTTCCTGAACCTCGTCGCTTCACCGAACCTCGCAGACACGAGCTGGATCACCAACCAGTACGACTACTACGTGCTCGGCAACACGGCCCTCTCGTTCCCCGACGACGCCGGCATGATCCGCGTCGACGAGGAATCGGGTCTCGGCTTCGCGGTCTCGACCGATGCCAACGGCCGCTACTGCCAGCTCGACCCGTACGCGGGCGCACAGCTGGCCCTGGCCGAGGCGTACCGCAACGTCGCCGTCACCGGCGCCGTGCCGACCGCGATCACCGACTGCCTGAACTTCGGCTCTCCCGAGAACCCCGAGGTCATGTGGCAGTTCGGCCAGACGGTCGACGGCCTGGCCGACGGCTGCTACGAGCTGGGCACCCCGGTCACCGGCGGCAACGTCTCGTTCTACAACCAGACCGGCGACGTGCCGATCCACCCGACCCCACTGGTCGGCGTGCTCGGCATCATCGACGACGTCTCGCGCCGCATCCCCTCCGGATGGCAGGACGAGGGCCAGAACATCTACCTGCTCGGCACCACCTCGACCGAGCTCTCCGGCTCGGCATGGGCAGAGGTCGTGCACCAGCACCTGGGCGGTCTGCCCCCGAAGGTCGACCTCGCGGGCGAGAAGCGCCTCGCCGGTCTGCTGTCGGCAGCCCGCGACGAATGGCTGATCTCCTCGGCGCACGACCTCTCCGAGGGAGGCCTCGCGCAGGCGCTCGCCGAGGGCGTCATGCGCTTCGGCGTCGGAGCTCGCGTCTGGTTGAACGAGATCATCGAGCGCGACGGAGTGGACGCCGCAACCGCCCTGTTCTCCGAGTCGACCGGCCGCGTGATCGTGACCGTGCCCCGTGAGGATGACGTGAAGTTCCGCGGCCTCTGCGAAGGACGCGACTACCCGGTGATGCGCATCGGCGTGACCGACAGCGAGGGCGCGAAGCTCGAGGTGCAGGGCGTCTTCACCGTGTCCGCCGCCGAGCTGCGTGAGCGCTCGCAGGCCACCCTCCCGTCGTACTTCGGCCCGACCGTCACGGAGCAGGTCAGCGCATGAGCGACGTCAGCCGCCAGAACCCGAACGACGAGGACTACGGCGACCTCGGCGAGAAGCGCAACCGGCGTATCCGCATCGTCGCCTGGACCGTCATCATCGCACTCATCCTCGGCGGTGGCGGCGCGACCGTGCTGACCCTGCTCCTCGGCTGAGGCACGGGACGGCACCTGCCGCTCAGCGGGTGAAGAGGTACCTCGTCAGCTCGATGATCCCGTCGGGTCCGTGGCTCTCCCGTCCGAGCGACTCCACGATGATCGCGCCGAGGATCGCCCGACCGATCTGCGCGATCGGTGCATCTTCCGGCAACTGACCGTCGCGGATCCCGCCCCTCAAGCGCTCAGACAGGTGCTGCTCGACGCCCAGGCTTCCACCGAGGTGCGCACCGACCGCAGCATCTTCGGCGGCAGCCGCGACCAGCGACTGCAGCAGAGCCTGACCCTGCGCGCTCGCGAGGATCGTGAAGACCGACTGCAACCACGTCTCGACGTCGGCGAACAGGTCGCCCGTGTCGGGCACGACGAAGTCCACCGGGATGAGACGTCCGTCCACGAGACAGTCGGCGATCAGCGCGCCGCGCGACGGCCACCAGCGGTAGATCGTCTGCTTGCCGACCCCGGCTTCCTTCGCGATGCCCTCGATCGTGAGCCGGTCGTACCCCTGCGCATGGAACAGTCGGGAGGTCGCATCGAGGATCGCCTCGCGCGCCGCCGTGCTGCGCACGGGCCCGCTCCGGTGCTCGTTGACCATGGATTCAGGATAGCCACAGATCTCTAGACGAGACGTGCCGTATGATCTTCGAGTCTGAAGGAGACCACTGTGGCATCACTGCTGTACCGTCTGGGTTCGTTCGCTGCACGCAAGGCGTGGACGGTGATCGTCTCGTGGGTCCTGATCCTCGGTATCGGCGTGGGAGCATTCCTGACCCTCGGCGGCACGCTGAACAACAGCTTCGACATCCCCGGCACCGCCTCGGGCGCGGTCACCGACGAGCTCGCCGACAAGCTGCCCGACACGGCCGGCGGCACCGGCACGGTGGTCTACCGGACCGAAGACGGGTCTCCGTTCACCGACGACCAGAAGAAGGAGATCTCCGACCTCGCCGCGAGCGCCGAGGATCTCGACGGCGTCGCCGGGGTGATCGATCCGTTCGACGCGCAGAAGCAGCAGGACGAGCAGGCGCAGCAGCTCACCGACGGCCAGACCCAGATCACCGACGGCCGCGCGCAGCTGGATGCCGCCCAGACCCAGCTCGACGACGGACGCGCGCAGCTCGAAGCCGGACTCACACAGCTCACGGAGGCCCGCACCCAGGCCGAGCAGTCCGGTGCCGGGTCCGCACAGCTCGCCGCCCTCGACGCGCAGATCGCCGCGGTGAACGCCCAGCTGGCGCAGGTCGCGGCCCAGAACGCCGAGCTCGACCAGTCGCGCATCACCCTCGACGACAACGCCGATCAGGTGGAGCTGGGCTCGACCCTCCTCGATCTGGCCGACGGCATCGGCGTGGTCTCCGAAGACGGATCGACCGCCATCGTCAACATCTCGTTCGTCGACCCCCGCCTCGAACTCTCCGAAGAGGTGAAGCAGGGCGCGATCGACCACTTCGCATCCTCCCCCGTCGACGGTGTCGAGGTCGACTTCGGCACCGACATCGCACAGGGCGTCCCGGAGATCTTCGGCATCGGCGAGGCGGTCGGCCTCGCATTCGCGGCGATCGTCCTCATCGTGATGCTCGGCTCCCTCATCGCCGCCGCCCTCCCGATCGTCACCGCCATCGTGGGTGTGGGCGTCGGCGTCACGGCATCCCTCGCCTTCTCCGGCGTGGTGAACATGGCCTCGGTGACCCCGGTGCTGGGTGTGATGCTCGGGCTCGCGGTCGGCATCGACTACTCGCTGTTCATCGTCAACCGACACCGCAAACAGCTGCTCGCCGGGGTGCCGGTGCGTGAATCCATCGGCCTCGCCACGGGCACCTCCGGCACGGCCGTCGTGTTCGCCGGCACGACCGTGATCGTCGCACTGCTCGCCCTCAACGTGACCGGCGTGCCCTTCCTCGGCCTCATGGGCACGGTCGGTGCGGTCTGCGTCGCGGTGGCCGTGCTCGTCGCGATCACCCTCGCCCCCGCCATCCTCGGCCTCGTCGGCACGCGCCTGCTCAGCCGACGAGCGCGGGGAACGATCGGCCAGGAGCACGCGGCAGGCAAGCCCGTGAAGCGCATGTCGACCCTCCGCGCCGTCGTCACCGCGCTCGTGAGCGTGGTCGCCCTGCTGATCATCGCCATCCCCGCCATGTCGATGCGCCTCGGGCTGCCCGACGGATCGAGCGAACCGAGCGACTCGACCAGCTACCGTGCGTTCCAGACCGTCGACGAGCAGTTCGGCGAGGGCGCCAACGGACCGCTGCTGGTCACCGCGACCCTCGACGATGCCGTCAGCGACGACGACCTGCTCTCCACGCAGGTCACGATCGCCCAGGCCATCGCCGACCAGGACGACGTGGTGGCCGTGGCGCCGATCGCGACGTCCGACGACAACACGCTGCTCGCGTTCCAGGTCGTGCCGAAGGAGGGACCGAACAGCGCCTCGACCGAGAAGCTTGTGCAGGACCTGCGCTCGATGCCCGCGATCGGCGACGGCATCACTCTGGGCGTCGCCGGACAGGCCGCGATCAACATCGACATCTCCGAGGCGCTGGCCGGAGTCCTGCCGCTCTACCTCGTGGTCGTGGTCGGGCTCTCGCTGCTCATCATGATCGTGGTGTTCCGGTCGCTGCTCGTGCCCATCATCGCGACCGGCGGGTTCGTGCTGTCGCTCTTCGCGACGTACGGCCTGATCGTGGCGGTGTTCCAGTTCGGCTGGGGCGCCGAGATCATCGGACTGCACAGCACCGGGCCGATCCTGAGCTTCCTGCCCGTGATCCTCGTCGGCATCCTGTTCGGACTCGCGATGGACTACCAGTTGTTCCTCGCCTCCGGCATGCGCGAGGCGTACGTGCACGGCGCCTCGGCGCGGGATGCCGTCGCCCAGGGCTTCCGCGCCGGCCGCTCGGTCGTGATCGCCGCCGCCCTCATCATGGTGTCGGTGTTCGGCGGGTTCATCTTCTCGGAGTCGACGATCATCCGCTCCATCGGCTTCGGTCTCGCGTTCGGCGTGCTGCTCGACGCGTTCGTGGTGCGCATGCTGCTGATGCCCGCGCTCATGCACCTGCTCGGACGCTCGGCCTGGTGGCTGCCGCGCTGGCTCGACCGCATCCTGCCGAACGTCGACATGGAAGGAGCGGCGCTCGAACGCGACCACCCCGGCATGAAGGCCGTGGCCGTTCCGACCACGACCGACTCGGTGCCGACGCGGGAGACATCCGCCTGATCGGGATCTCGGAGACACCTCGCCCGGCGGAGTTCTCCGTGTCGGGAGGAGGGTTCGGGGCGAAGCTTCCGCCCGACACGGAGTTCTCCGCCCGACAAGGTGCCCGACAAGGTGCCCCGACAGGGAGCCCCGACACAGTGCCCCGACAGCGAGCCCCGCACGGAGCACGACCCCGACGTCAGAGGCCATGCCTAGAGTGGGCGCATGACCGCCGAAGCCCGGGAACGCCTGCTCGCGTTGCGCACTCAAGCCGAGGCACGGGTGCAGGCGACGGCGGCGACCCTCGATGAACTCACCCACGACCGCGCGGGCTCGAACGACGACGACGAGCACGACCCCGAGGGCGTCACCCTGTCGTCGGAGTGGTCTCGCCTGACCGGGCTCGCAGAAGCAGCCGCATCCGAGCTGCACCAGGTCGACGAGGCGCTGGCGCGGCTGGATGCCGGCACCTACGGCCTCTGCGCGAACTGCGGAAGACCGATCCCGGCCGGCCGCCTCGAAGCCCGCCCCTTCGCGGAGTACTGCGTCTCCTGCGCCGAGAAGCTCGGACGGTAGCCCTGACGCGAGGGTCGATCGCGAGTAGCATCCCACCCATGCCCATCACACTCGAGAACGTCGGCATCGCCGTCCGCGATCTGGAAGCCACCATCTCCTTCTTCACCGACCTGGGCCTCACGGTGCTCGGCCGCGACGAGGTCAGCGGAGAGTGGGCGGCGACCGCGGTCGGGCTCGACGGCAACCACGCCAAGATCGCGGTACTGCAGACTCCGGACGGACGCGGCCAGATCGAGCTGTTCGAGTACATCCACCCCGACGCGATCGAGACCGAACCGACCCTGCCGAACGAGATCGGCATGCACCGGATCGCCTTCTCGGTCGACGACATCGACGAGTCGCTCGCGATCGCCGCCCGCCACGGCTACCACCCGCTCCGCGGCGTCGCGAACTACCAGGACGTGTACAAGCTCACGTACCTCCGAGGCCCGAGCGGGATCCTGGTGATGTTCGCGCAGGACCTCACGAAGAGCTGACCCGTCACCCGGGGATGACCGTCCCCTGATGAAAGCGCAGAACGGGCCCGGAATCGGACAGCTGCCAGATCGATGACCGTCGGCTCTCCCGCCCCTCGGCGATCAGACGATAGTTCACGAGGACGATGCCGGGGGACAGCTCGTTGAAGAGCCAATCCGCGGTCTCGGGTACGGCCCTGCTGTCCTCGTTCGAAAGCTCGACGACGGTTTCCGTCCGCAGCCATCGCCGCCCCGATGCCCCGATCTCCGCGAAATCGGGGGCGAGCAGGGCCTGTACCCGGTCTGCGTCGGTCCGTACCTCCGAGGAGAGGAGCGCGATTTCGGCAGCGACCACGACGGCATACCGGTCCGCGTCGTCATCCCACATGCGTAAACGGTACCGCCGCCCTCTCGGGGAGCCCGCCGAGAAGTAGGCTGAACGCATCATGCAAGAGTTCTTCCAGTGGGCGGGCAACTTCTGGTGGCTCATCTTCCCGATCATGGGAATGGCCGGCGGGGCCGCGAAGGCGTGGGAGCGGGGCTCCAAGCGCCGTCACGAGCGACGCCTCGAGACGCTCAAGGTCAAGGCGCAGCTGAAGACCGCCGAGATCGAGGCGCGCGCGCTGACCCAGCAGGCCAAGCGCCGCGGACCCTCGGTCGTCGACACCACGGCATCCGTCGCGCCGAACGATCTGGTCGCACGCCTTTTCACCGAGCACGATGAGATCACCGCCCGCTGGCTCGACTACGAACTCGACGTCGCGAAGCTCATCGCCTTCCCCGCCATGAGCGACGGGCGCCAGCCCCTGACCGCCGCGTTCCTGCGCGCGAAGAAGACGGCGGATGCGTTGCGTCCCTCCTCTGCCGACGCCAAGGTGTCCGAGCAGCAGGTCACCGAGTACCTGCAGGCCGTCGGCGACTACGCGGTCGCGTTCGAGATCGCCGAGAAGGATGCCCGGCGTCTGCGCGACTCCACCTTCACCGAGCCGGAGCGCAAGAGACTCGAACGCGCACAGCAGCTCCTGAAGGTCGCGGTGGACGAATCGGCGACGCAGGCCGAGCGCAACGTCGCGTACAAGCGTGTGCGCGAAGAGCTCGATGGGCTCATCCTGCTCTCCGACGATGCGGTCACGGTACTCGAGAAGCAGGTGGCCCGGGAGCTGCCGGCCCAGGCGAGCACCTCCACCGACGCATCGACCGATGCGGCCCCCGCCCCCGCGGCGGAGGCCCAGCCGTTGCCGATCACCGATCCCCTGCGCCCGGCACCACCGCGGACGCTGCCGCGCGAAGACGCATGACCCCGGAGAACATCACCGGACCCGTCGCGCACCATGCCGAAGGCCCCGTCTGGTGGCCGGGCTGGGGTGGACTGCGCTGGGTCGACGGGACCGCGGGCGACCTGCTCACGCTGCGCCCCGACGGCGTGACCCGCCAGCACATCGACGACGAGTACCTCGCCTTCGCCCGCCCCCGTTCCAGCGGAGGGCTCGTGGCCGTCGGCGCCCGCACGCTCTATCTCGCGGATGATGTCGACGGCGGAACCAGGGCCGTCGCCGCGCTGGGCGACGACCCCCGTGTGCGCATGAACGACGGGTGCTGCGACCCCCGCGGTCGCCTGCTGACCGGATCGATGGCCTACGACGCGACAGCGGATGCCGGAACCGTCCTGCGTATCGATGCCTCCCTGTCGGTGACGACGGTGCTGCCGCAGACGACGGTCTCGAACGGCATCGGCTTCTCTCCCGACGGCAGGCAGGCCTACTACGTCGACACCCTGACCCATCGCGTCGACGTGTTCGATGTGGTCGAGGGGGAGCTGCGAGGACGCCGCGCCTTCGTGCGCTTCCCCGAGGGGCAGGGAATGCCGGACGGGCTCACCGTGGCATCCGACGGCAGCGTCTGGGTGGCCCTGTGGGACGGGAGCGCTGTGCACGGTTACGACGCGACCGGCGCCGTGATCGCGCGCATCGAGCTGCCGGTGCCGAAGGTGACCGCCTGCACGTTCGGTGACGACGACCTCGGCACGCTCTACATCACGACGTCGGCACAGGACCTCTCGCCCGACCACGGCACCGAGGCGGGTTCGCTCTTCGCCGTGCGACCGGGCGTGCACGGCATGCCCGTCACGCCGTTCGCCGGCTGAGACCCCGCAACACCGACGGCCTCTGCCCGAGGCACGGTGCACTCAGCGAAAGGAACCGTGCCCCGGACACAGGCCGCCGGGTGGATGACGCAGGTCAGCGCAGGTGCACCCGCTCGGTGCGCTGGTGCTGGCGTCCCAGCCCCTCGATCTCGATGGTCATCTCATCGCCGTCCTGCAGGTACGGGAACCGGCCCGACAGCGCGACGCCCTGCGGGGTGCCCGTGTTGATCACGTCGCCGGGCTCGAGCACCAGGTACTGGCTCAGCTCGTGCACGATCTGCAGCACGGAGAAGATCATGTCGGCAGTCGAGGAGTCCTGCCGCTGCTCGCCGTTCACGAAGGACCGCAGCCGCAGCGCCCGCGGATCGACCTCGTCGGCGGGGATGAGCGCCGGCCCGAGCGGGTTGAACGTCTCGGAGCACTTGCCCTTCGACCACTGTCCGCCCGATACGTCGAGCTGGTACGCGCGCTCGGAGACGTCGTTCGAGATCGTGTAGCCGGCGATGACGTCGCGTGCGGCCTCCGGCGACGACAGGTAGCGCGCCGTCTTGCCGATCACGATCGCCAGCTCGACCTCCCAGTCGACCTTCTCGGCACCGGGTGGCAGCAGCACGACGTCGTTCGGCCCGACGACCGTGTTCGGGTGCTTGAAGAAGATCACCGGATGCTCGGGCGGCTCCGATCCGGACTCGGCCGCGTGGGCAGCGTAGTTCTGGCCGATGCAGACCACCGCGGTCGGGCGGGCGACCGGGGCTCCGATGCGCAGACCGTCGACATCGGCGGTGGGGAGCTCGCCGCGGCCGAGGGCTTCGCGCACGCGAGCGATGCCGTCAGCGGCGAGGAAGGCGCCGTCGATCTCGCTGGTGAGGGGCGCGAGGTCGTAGACGACGTCGCCCTCACGGACGTAGGGGCGTTCGTGGCCGGTGGGGCCGAGTCGCAGGAGTTCCACGTCGATCCTTCGGTCAGCGCGCGTCGGCGTAGGTCGGGTTGACGATCGGCACGGATTCCCCGGCCAGGTACCGGATGATGTTCTCGGCCGCGTGCACGGGAAGATCCGCCAGCGCCTCGGGCGAGTACCAGGCGGCGTGCGGAGTGAGCAGCACGCTGTCGAGCTCACGCAGCGGGGAGTCGGCGGCGAGCGGCTCTCCCGCGAACACGTCGAGGGCGGCGGCTCCCAGGTGTCCGGAGCGGAGTGAGGCGGCGAGCGCCTCCTCGTCGATGAGCGGACCTCGGCAGGTGTTCACCACGACCGCTCCCGGCTTCATGGTCGCGAGGGCAGCGGCATCGATCAGGTGGCGGGTGTCGTCGCTCAGCGGGACGTGGAGGGTGAGGATGTCGGCCCGCGCCACGGCATCCGGGATCTCGACGAGTTCACAGTCGGCCTCGCGC
Source organism: Microbacterium sp. K27 (assembly GCF_004794435.1). Lineage (NCBI taxonomy): Bacteria > Bacillati > Actinomycetota > Actinomycetes > Micrococcales > Microbacteriaceae > Microbacterium > Microbacterium sp. K27. The sequence goes on along the minus strand of NZ_SSDK01000045.1, from coordinate 649 downwards.
ACCGCGTCGCCGGAGGTGTACGGGTCGGCGACGAGCACGCGGAACCCCAGCGCGCGGCAACCGCGGGCCACCATCGAGCCGATGCGGCCGAAGCCGAGCACCGAGACCGTGGTGGCCGAGGGGCGCACGGCGAGCGGGCGGGCGTCGATGGCCTTCCACGTGCCGGCGCGCACGGCGCGGTCGTAGGCGGGGAGGCCGCGGCCCTGGGTCATGATCATCGCGATGGTGTGCGCGGCGACCTCTTCGATGCAGTAGCTCGGGGTGTTCGCGACGGCGACGCCGCGGGCGGTGGCCGCCTCGACGTCGACCATGTCGTAGCCGATGCCGACGCGGCTGATGATGCGGAGATTCGGCATGCGGTCCATCACCTCGCCGCTGATCTGCGCCCACTGCACGACCAGTCCTTCGGCGTCGGTGCCGTGAGCGGCGATGTCGTCGAGGCTGCCGGAAGCTGCGCGCTCGGCACGCAGCCCCGCCTGTCGGAGGGTGTCTTCGATGACGGTTCCCGGCAGGTCGCAGTCGCTGACGAGGATGAATGGCGCGGTCATGGATGCGATGCTATAGCATCTAGCAAGCTACTGCACCCCTCCAGGCGCGGGGCGCGGGCAGCTCCATCAACGCCGCCGAACGTTCGAGGCGCGTCAGATGG